>JAICPQ010000155.1 GCA_025929745.1 Burkholderiales bacterium
GTCGTCCCCGCGCAGGCGGGGACCACGTTTGAAAAGATCAAAAATTGGATCCCCGCCTTCGCGGGGATGACAAACATCTTTATTTCCCTAGTTCGCCGGCGTCACTTCGGCGCCGACGCGCTCGACGATGAGCCGGTAGTGCTCGGGGCGCCGGTGCGCGGCGAAATTGAACATGGTTTTCTTGAGATTCGCGGCGAGGTCGATGTCGCAGTTCGCGCAGATGACCTCGTCTTCCTCGGATTGGCTCTTCGCCGCGATTTCGCCCGTGGGCGCGACGATGAGCGAGTGGCCGAACATGCGGAACCCGTCTTCGAAGCCGGCCTTTGCCGTCTCCACGAGCCAGACTGCGTTCTGGAACGCCATCGACTGCGCCATGATGAGATGGTGGTGCACGCGCAGCGCCGGCGGCTCCGGGTAATGCAGGTTTTCGCTCGGCGTGTTGAAGCCGAGTGCGACGATCTCTGCACCCTGCAACGCGAGCACGCGGAACGCCTCAGGCCAGCGCCGGTCATTGCAGATCAGCATCCCAGTGATGGTGTTGAGGTAGCGCCAGACGCGAAAGCCGAGGTCGCCCACTTCGAAGTAGTTCTTCTCCAGGTGCTGGAACGCGGCCTTGGGCTTGTGGTCGGCGTGCCCGGGCAGGTGAATCTTGCGGTACTTGCCGACGATCGAGCCGTCGGGGCCGACCAGGATCGCGGTGTTGAAGCGCCGGCCCTCGGGCGTGAGCTCGGCGTAGCCGATGTAGAAGCCGATGCCGAGCTTCTTCGCTTCGTCGAAGAGCGGCTGCGTGTCCTTCGACGGCATGCTCTTCTCGAAGTAGCGCGCATCGACCTCGGCCTGGCTTTCGATCCACCAGCGCGGGAAAAAGGTGGTGAGCGCAAGCTCGGGGAAGACGACGAACTTCGCGCCCATGGCGTGCGCGTCGCGCAACAGCTTCGTGAGCCTCGAGACGGCCACCGCGCGCGAATCTTCTCTGTGCAGCGGCCCGAGCTGCGCCGCCGCGATCTTGAGGTGTCTAGCCATTGATCAGTTCTTTCAGTTTCCGTGCCGGGCCGTCGATCATAGCGGGACCCGCCGCCACCGGAGCGGGCACGCCGCGCGCAAGGTACTGCCCGGAGCCGCGCGCGGCTTTCAGATCCTTGCCCTCGACGACGACGCGTCCGCGCGAGAGCACGATCTCCGGCCACCCTCGATAAACGTGGCCCTCGTAGGGCGTGTAACCGACGGCGTCGTGCATCATGGAGTAGTCGATGCGCTTCTCGATCTCCGGATTCCAAATTGCGATGTCGGCGTCCGAGCCGATCGCGATCGTGCCCTTGCGCGGATAGAGGCCGTACATGCGCGCGTGGTTGGTTGCGCCGAGGGCGACGAACTGGTTGATGGTAAGCCGCTTCTTGAGCACGCCCTCGGAAAAAAGGATCGGCAGGCGCATCTCGATTCCCGGAATGCCGTTCGCCATCTCCTTGAACGTGGTCTCGCCGCCGCGCGGGATCTTCGCCGTCTTGTCGAATTTGTAGGGCGCGTGGTCGGAGGAATAGACCTGAAAGGTACCGTTGGCGAGGCCGGACCAGATCGCCTGCTGCGCCGCCTTGTCGCGGAGCGGCGGGCTGCAGCACCATTTCGCCCCTTCGACGCCGGGCTTATCCATGTCTTGCGCTGAGAGCACGAGATACTGCGGACAGGTTTCGGCGTAGATGCGCGCGCCCAAGGTCTGCGCGGCGCGAATGGTGTTCGTCGCCTCCGGGCTCGACACGTGCACGATGAGCACTGGCGCGCCCAGCAGGCGCGAAAGCATGATGATGCGGTTGGTCGCCTCGGCCTCGGCGAGCGGGCTGTGCGCCACGCCATGGAACCTGGGCGCGCCGTGGCCGCGCTCGATCAGGCGCTTCGCGAGCCAGCGGATCATGTCGTCGTTCTCGGCGTGCACCATGACGAGCGCGCCCTCGCGCTCGGCCACGCTCATGATCTCGAGCAGCTGATAATCCTCGAGCCGCCACTTCGGATAGGTCATGTAGACCTTGAACGAGGTGATGCCGCCCCTGATCGCGGCCGGCAGCTCGTCGCTCAGGACCTTCTCGGTCGGGTCGCCGATGATGAGATGAAAGCCGTAGTCGACGACCGCCTTGGTGCGCGCGCGCTCGTGGTAGTCGGCCACGGTCGTGGTGACCGATGTGCCGCGGTGCTGCGCGGCGAACGGGACTATCGTCGTCGTGCCGCCGAACGCCGCCGACACCGTGCCGCTGTAGAAATCGTCGGCCGACATGATGCCCATGCCGGAGAGCTGCTCGATATGGCAATGACTGTCGATGCCGCCGGGAAGGACGTAGCGGCCTTCGGCGTCGATGTCGCGCTTCCCGACGGGCAGACGCTCGGCGATGGCGACGATCTTCTCGCCGCTCACGCCGATGTCACAGCGCATCGTCTCCGTAGCGGTCGCCAGCGTACCGTTGCGAATGGTGAGGTCCATTCACCGAGCATACTGAGTATGATTTGCCGCAACAACGCACGGAGTGAACATGCTGCGCACCCTGATCGCGACGATCACCCTCACGCTGTCGGCGCTCGCGCTGGCACAGACTTACCCGACGCGCCAAGTGCGCATCGTGGTGCCCTTCCCGCCCGGCGGCACCTCCGACATCCTCGCGCGCACGATCGGCGCACGCCTCTCCGCGCCGCTCGGCCAACCGGTCGTCATCGAGAACCGGCCCGGCGCGGGCGGCAACATCGCGGCCGATCACGTGGCGAAATCCGCGCCCGACGGCTACACGCTCATCATGGGCACGAGCTCGCTCGCCATCAGCCAGAGCCTCTACAAGAAGCTCACCTACGATCTCGTCCAGGATTTCGCGCCGATCACGCAGGCGGTGAACTACACCAACCTGCTCGTCGTGCACCCGTCCGCCGGAGTGAAGAGCGTCGATGAGCTGCTCAAGCTCGCGCGCGCGAAGCCCGGATCTTTGAGCTACGGCACGGCGGGCAACGGCACGCCCCCGCACATGACCGGCGAGCTCTTCAAGGCCTACACCAGCGTAAATATCGTGCACATTCCCTATAAGGGCGGCGCGCCCGCGATCGCCGACCTGATCGCCGGGCAGATCCCGATGATGTTCGACAACGTGCCGCCGCTCCTCCCGCACGTGCGTGCCGGCAAAATCCAGGCGCTCGCCGTGACGAGCCTCGCGCGCATCGCGGTGCTTCCGGACGTGCCCACGCTGCACGAGCTCGGCCTCAAGGACTTCGACGCTGTCGGTTGGAACGGCCTCCTCGCGCCCGCGGGAACGCCGCGCGATATCGTCGCGCGCCTGAATGCCGAAGTCGTGCGCGTCCTGCGTATTCCCGAAGTGCGCGACCAGCTCACCTCGCAGGGCGCCGACATTGTCGGCAACTCGCCGGAGCAATTCGCGGCCTGGATCCGCGCCGAGGTCAAGAAGTGGGCCGAGGTGGTGAAGGTGTCGGGCGCGAAGATCGATTGAGTTACCTGGAGGAACTCGCGGCGTTCGCCTGCCGCACGCGCCTCGGCGATCTGCCCGCGAAGGTTCTGGAGCGCACGCGCTGGATCGTGGCCGACAGTCTGCCGGTCATTGCCGCCGGCATGCAGCAGCCCGAGATGCAGGCGCTCCTCCAGCGCCACCAGCCCGCCCCGGGTAAAGCGTGGGTTCTCGGCGCGCGCCGGCGCGCGGCAGCGCGAGACGCAGCGCTTCTCAACGGCACGGCGGGCACCTGGCTCGAGCTCAACGAAGGCAACCTCATCGCCAAGGGCCATCCCGGCATTCAGGTGTTGCCGGCGGCGCTCGCGCTTGGCCAGGAAATAGGGGCTTCGGGCGCGGAGCTCCTCGTGGCGATTGCCGTCGGGTACGAAGTGAGCTCGCGCGTGAGCCGCGCGGCGCAAATGAAGATCGCGGTGCACCCGCACGGCACCTGGGGCACGCTCGGCGCCGCGGCTGCGGCCGGGCGGCTCAAGCGCTTCGATGAGCGCCGCATGGTGGAACTCATTAACGTGTCCACGACGACGGGCATGGCGACGAGCCGCCAGACGCTCCTCGACGGCGCCACCGTGCGCAACATCTTTACCGGCCATTCAGGCTACATGGGCCTCATGGCGGCGCAACTCGTCGAATGCGGCTTCACAGGCGAACGCGACAGCCCGGCATCGGTCTACGGCAAAGTGCTCGCCGACGGTTTCGATCCGGCGAAAGCGGTCGAGAACCTCGGCGCCGAATGGATCCTCGCCCAGGGCTACTTCAAGCTCCACCCCACCGGGCGTTACGTCCATTCGGCGATCGACGCGCTCGAGGATCTGCTCTCGCGCTCCGGGGCGCTCGATAGCGAAAAAGTCGTGCGCATGGAAGTGAAGGCATACCGGCTCGCCGCGATGCTCGCCGAGAAGCGCGTGACGTCGAGCTTCGGTGCGCGCTTCTCCGTGCCTTTCGCGCTCGCCACCATCCTCCATCACGGCCGCCCCGACCTCGCCGCGTTCGAGCAAGGCGCGGTGGACAATCCCGCGATCCAGCGCCTGGCTGCGTGCGTTGAGATGCAGGAAGAGCCGAGCTATACGGCGCGCTACCCGGCGGAGCAGGTCTGCGACCTGCGCATCGTCATGTCCGACGGACAGACGCACGGAGGACGCTGCACCATCACGAAAGGCGAGCCGTCCAAGCCGCATCGGCCCGAGGAGCTGCGCGCGAAGTTCATGCAGCTCGGCGCGCCGATCTGGGGCGAGACGGTCGCACGGCGCCTGCTCGACGAGTGCCTGAGGATTGAGGAGCTGCCCGATCTGTCCCGTCTTGCGGAGAGGTTCGACCTATGAAGCTAAAAACGCACGGCCGCTACGACTACTCCGCGATCACGAAGCGCAAGGATTACAGCTGGCCGGGCGGCAAGCGTCTCGCCGTTCATCTCTGCCTGAACGTCGAGCACTTCTCCTTCGGCGAGGGACTCGGCAACGACTACGCCGCGCCGCATCCGCAGCCGAACACGCGCAGCTTCGCCTGGCGCGACTACGGCAACCGCGTCGGCGCCTGGCGGCTCCTCGAGCTCGCCGAGGCTTATGACCTGCCCTACGCGATCCTCGTCAACTCCGCGCTGTACGACTACTGCCCCGAGATGGTGGCGGCGTTCAGCAAGCGCGGCGACGAAATCGTCGGCCATGGGCGCACCAACGCCGAGCGCCAAGTCGATTTGCCCGTTGAATCCGAAAAACAACTCATCCAAGAAGCTGCCGATACGATCGAAAGACACGAGGGCAAGCGCCCCATCGGCTGGCTCGCGCCCTACATCTCGCAAACGCACGCGTCGCCCGATCTGCTGCGCGAGGCAGGGTTCCGCTACATGATGGACTGGCCGCTCGATGACCAGCCGATCTGGTTCCGGACGAAGCACGGCCCCATTCTTTCGATCCCGTACGCGCACGACCTGAACGACTCGCTCGAAGCCGTCACGCGTCGCACCCCCTCGCAGCTCTGGTGCGAGAACGTGATCGACCATTTCGACGAGATGCTCGAGGAGTCGGCGCGCCGCCCGCTCGTGATGAGCGTAGTGCTGCACAGCTTCATCCTCGGCCAGCCGCACCGGCTGCGCCGGTTCCGGCAGGTGATCGAGCACATCGTCAAACAGCGCGAGCGGATCTGGCTCACGCGTCCCGGCGATATCTGCCGCTACGTGGAGACGTTGCCGCCCGGCACAGTGCCGGGCGGCTAGGCTTGGGGGCGGTGCGCTAGGCCGCCGATGAAGAACACCGCGGCGAGCAGAGCAAGGCGCGTACTCGTCAGGCCGCCTTTCTCGCCGGCACCGGAATGCGTCCCCGGTTCGCGGCGAGCCACTGGTCAAAGCTCTGCAGCGCCGGATTGAGCTGGCGCGAGAACTCGACGCTGCGCGGCCGGCGGAACTCCTCGTTGAAGTCGCGCTTGACCTGGAACATGTTGCCCAGGTCGTCGGCGCCGGGGAAGCCGAGCTTGCGGTATGCGTCGGGCTGCATCGCGTTGTGCACCACCTCCTCGCCGAGCGCGCGGCCCAGCGCGGCCGCCATCTGCGCCCCGGTGAGGTGCTCACCCGCGATGCCGACGGTCTTGCCGATGAACTCGGCACCGCCCTTGAAGATGCCGTAGGCGCAGGCGCCGATGTCGCTGGCGGCGATGCCGGGCAACGCGCGATCGTCCATCGGCAGCGTGAAGGCGAGCCGGCCGTCCGCGCCGCGCGTCGGACCCATGCCGAAGTGGATCAGGTTGTCCCAGTAGAACGAGGTGAGCAGGTACGTCGTCGGCACGCCGAGGTCGGCGAACACGTGGTCAATCTCGCCCTTGCCGTCGAAGTGCGGCACCTTGTACCGGCCGCCCAACGTGGGCATGCTCGAATCGGAGAGCGGCACCCACTTGCGCGTGTCTTCGAGCGTCGACCACACGACATGCTTGAGGCCGGCCGCGCGCGCCGCCGCCGCCATGATGCGCGCCTCCTTTTGCTCGCGCTCCGGTGAGAAGTGATCCCAAAAGAACGTGACGCAGTAGGCGCCGTACGCGCCGGCGAACGCCTGGCGCATGCTCGCCTCGTCGTCCACGTTGGCTGCCACCACTTCGGCGCCGAGCCGCGCAAGCTGCCGCGCCTTCGGGGAGTTGATGTCGCGCGTGAGCGCGCGCACTGCGAATCCGCCGTTCGGGTCGGCGAGGATGGCGCGCACGAGGCCGCCGCCCTGGGCGCCGGTCGCGCCCACTACTGCGATGATTTTCCTTTCCATGTCCGTTTCCTTTCTTCCGCTGGCAGTTGGGGGGTGGCTCCTTAGCAGGAGTGGGGCGGGACTATATTGAGAAAGATCAACTTAATAAACCTGGTTGCTGTGAATTTATTGTTAATGGA
>JAICPQ010000216.1 GCA_025929745.1 Burkholderiales bacterium
AAGGACTTCGGCATCACGCGCGAGCAGGCCGACGAATTCGCGCTCGCCTCGCAACAGAAGTACGCGAAGGCCGAGGCCGAGGGCTTCTACAAGGGCGAGATCCACGCGATTGTCATCCCCTCCAAGAAGGAGCCGGTGACCGTTGCGGCCGACGAGCATCCACGCCGGGACAGCAATCTCGAGTCATTGAAAAAACTGAAACCCCTTTTCGAGGGCGGCGTGGTGACCGCCGGCAACGCTTCGGGGGTGAACGACGGCGCTGCGGCGCTTCTGATCGGCTCTAAGCAATGGGGCGAGAGAAAGGGAAAGAAGCCGATTGCGCGCATCCTCTCGGCGGCGAGCGCCGGCGTCGAGCCGCGCATCATGGGCGTCGGTCCGGCTTACGCCATTCCTCGGGCGTTGGAGCGTGCGAAGCTGAGCCTTAAGGACATGGACATCATCGAGATCAACGAAGCGTTCGCGAGCCAGGTGCTCGGCTGCTTGAAGCTCATGGACGTCGACTTCAAGGATCCGCGCGTCAATCCGAACGGCGGCGCGATCGCCATCGGCCACCCGCTCGGCGCCTCCGGCGCGCGCCTCGCGCTGACGGTCGCGCGCGAGCTGCAGCAATCCGGCGGCCGTTATGCCGCGGTGTCCCTTTGCATCGGTGTCGGCCAGGGCCTCGCTGTCATCCTCGAGCGCATGCAGTGACCCCAAAAATAGGGACAGACCCCATTTTTTTGAAGGATTCACAATGAACGCCCCCGAAAGAAAGGCCAAAGCGCAATTCAGCTGGAGCGACCCGTTGCTCCTTGACCAGCAGCTCACGCAGGACGAGCGCATGGTGCGCGATGCGGCGAATGCGTATTGTCAGAAGAAGCTCGGGCCGCGGGTGCTGGAGGCGTTCCGAAATGAAGAAACCGACACCAAGATCTTCCGCGAGATGGGCGAGCTCGGCCTGCTCGGGCCGACGATTCCGTCGGAGTACGGCGGCCCCGGGTTGAACTACGTGTCCTATGGGCTCATCGCGCGCGAGGTCGAGCGCGTGGACTCCGGGTATCGCTCCATGATGAGCGTGCAGTCCTCGCTCGTCATGCTGCCGATCTACGAGTTCGGCACCGAGGCGCAGCGCAAGAAGTATCTGCCGAAGCTCGCCACCGGCGAATGGATCGGCTGCTTCGGTCTGACCGAGCCGAACCACGGCTCGGACCCGGGCTCGATGCAGACGCGCGCCAAGAAACTGTCCGGCGGCTACAGCCTCACCGGTAGCAAGACCTGGATCTCGAATTCGCCGATCGCCGACGTGTTCGTGGTGTGGGCGAAGGAGGACGACGAGATCCGCGGCTTCGTGCTCGAGAAAGGCATGAAGGGGCTTTCCGCGCCGGCGATCCACGGCAAGGTGGGCCTGCGCGCTTCGATCACCGGCGAAGTCGTGATGGACAACGTGTTCGTGCCCGAGGAGAACGCGTTCCCGGAGGTGCGGGGTTTGAAGGGGCCGTTCACCTGCCTCAACTCCGCGCGCTACGGCATCGCCTGGGGCGCGCTCGGCGCGGCCGAGGATTGCTTTCACCGGGCGCGCAGCTACGTCCTTGAGAGGAAGCAATTCGGCAGGCCGCTCGGGGCGAACCAGCTCATCCAGAAAAAGCTCGCCGACATGCAGACCGAGATCGCGCTCGGCCTGCAGGGCTGCCTGCGGCTAGGGCGCATGAAGGACGAAGGCAGCGCCTCGCCCGAGATCACCTCAATCCTCAAGCGCAATTCCTGCGGCAAGGCGCTCGATATCGCGCGCCTCGCGCGCGACATGCTCGGCGGCAACGGCATCTCGGACGAGTTCGGCGTGATCCGCCATGTGGTGAACCTCGAGGTGGTGAACACCTACGAGGGCACGCACGACATCCACGCGCTCATCCTCGGCCGCGCGATTACCGGGATCCAGGCTTTCAGCTGATCGCGCAGCAGGAGCTCTTCGCCGCGGCCACCGGCCCGGCCGGCTTTCTCTACGAGCCCGAGTTCCTGACCGAGCAGGAAGAGCGCGACCTCGTCGCGATGATCGCGACGCTGCCGCTCGAGGAAGCGCGCTACAAGGACTACACGGCGAAGCGCCGCGCGGTGAGCTTCGGCTTCGACTACGACTTCTCGTACAGCGCGCTGCGGCCGGCACCGGAGATTCCGGAAATCCTACGGCCACTGCGCAATCGCGTGGCAACCTGGCTGCGCGTGCCGCCGGACACGATCCGGCATGCGCTCGTCGCCGAATACCGCCCCGGCACCGCGCTCGGCTGGCACCGCGACGTGCCCGATTTCGAGCTGGTATGCGGAATCTCGCTCGCCGCCGCCGCGCGCATGCGTTTCCGGCCGTTTCCGCCGACGAAGAATCGCAAGGATGTGTTATCGCTCGAGCTCGCTGCGCGCTCTGCGTACGTGCTGAGCGGCGACGCGCGCTGGCGTTGGCAACACAGCATCCCGCCCACCCGCGCGCTGCGTTACTCCGTCACGTTTCGCACGCTTAAATAACCCCGTATACTCGTCTCATGAGCCTCTTCTTTCGCGTGATGGCCGTCCTGGGACTCGTCTTCGCCTGCGGCGGCGCGGCCGCGCAGAGCCAGGACGAGGCGATCATCCTGGTGGCGCACCCGCAGTTTCGCGACCTCGACTATCGCCAGACCGTGCTCATCGCCGCGCCCGCGCCGAACGGCGGCCACGTCGGCGTCATCCTTAACCGCCCGACGCGGCGCTCGCTCGGCAGCCTCTTCCCGGAGCACGAACCGTCGAAGAAGGTCGCCGACCCGGTGTATTACGGCGGGCCGTTCTCGCGCGGCGCCCTAGTGGCGCTGGTGCGCGGCGACAGCTCACCCGGCACGGGCGCGGTACCGCTCATGAAGAACCTGTACCTCGCGTTCCGCGCCAATACGATCGACCATGTCATCGAGACCACGCCCAACGAGGCGCGCTATTTCGTGGGGTACGTGGGCTGGCGGCCGGGCGAGCTCAAGAGCGAGATCGACCGCGGCCTGTGGACGGTGACGGGCGCGGACCTCGACACCATCTTCCGCAAGGACACCGATGGGCTGTGGGAGGAGCTGCACCAGCAGTCGCGGCGCATCCGCGCCGTCCTGCCGCTCGAAGACGGACTCGCGCTCCTGCGCTGACCGGCTCACGCCGGCGCCATAACTTGTTATCGGGTTCGCCGGCTATGCTCGCCGCATGTTCGGGCTTTCCCGCATCGAATGGCTCCTGCTTGCCGGGGCCGTGCTGCTCCTTCCCGCTTTGACGTTCGCCGCCGAGCCCGAGGCCTCGCTTTTCGAACGGCTGGACCGTAACAAGGACGGTTATCTCAGCCGCGAGGAGCTGGCGAGCCGCGACGCGCTCAGCCGCAACTGGATCGCGATCGACCGCGACCGCGACGGCCGCATCAGCCGCGCAGAATTCGGGCTGGTCGGCGTCGCCGCAGCGAAGCCCGAGGCCAACGCCGCCGCGGGCGCCACCAAGCCCGAAGCCAAGAAACCGGAATAGTTGTAAGCGCCAGGCTGTTCCCCTAGGCTGATCGACCCACCTAGGAGACCCCCGCATGAAGCTCGTCGCGGCAGCGCTTTCAAGCGCACTTCTCGTTGTTTCCTGCGCCACCGTCACGCCCGAGCAAACCTTGGTGAACCGCGCCGTCGAAGCAATGGGCGGAGCCGAGCGGCTCGCCGGCGCGCGCACCATCGCCTTCAAGGGCACGAGCAAGTACTGGGAACCGGAGCAATCCGACGTCCCGGGGGGCGAGCCGCGCTTCGCGAATGAGACGACTTTCAGCGGAATCATCGACGCGGCCTCGCGCTCGTCGCGCGTGGATAACGTCCGCAACTACGCCTATCCGGCGCCGCGCACTTTCACGTTCAGCGAAGTGGTGACACCCGAAGCGGGCTATGTCATCGGTATCGACAGCAACGGCCGTAACGCGCAGAACATGAAATCCAACCCACCGGCGCATTCCATGTCCGGCTTGCGCCTCGCCACCGCCCAACGCGAGCTTCGGCGCGCCGGCTCGGCTGCGCTCATCCTCGGCATGCAGCGCAACCCCGACCGCGTGCAGCCCGCGCCGGACATGGATGGCCAACCGGCGCTCTCCTACGACGGTTTCCTCGTCGCCTTCGATCCGCTCACCGGCCTGCCGTCGCGCGTGCGCACGCTCGACTACGACAACATCTGGGGCGATGTGACCTACGACGTCGTGTTCTCCAACTGGCGCGAGACGGGCGGCATCCGGATCCCCATGACGCGCAGATACGAGCTGAACGGACGCATGGTCGCCGAGACCAATTTCAGCGACGTGCAGTTCAACACCCCGATCGACACGTCGCGCTTGCAGATCCCGGCCGACGTGCGCGCGAGCGCGGCGAAACCGGCGGTGCGCAACGTGCCGCACCAATGGGTGCTGCGCCGGCAGTTCATCGGCACGTACCTGGATTCGGACAACGTCAGCTACGACACGCGCGGCTCGCAGGGGCTGCGCCTGCAGGAAGTGGCGCCGGGCGTGCATCAGGTGCAGGGCGGCTCGCACAACAGCCTGGTCGTGGAGATGAGCGACCACCTGATCGTGTTCGACGCGCCCATCACTGATGCGCAGTCGCTATGGCTCGTCGGCCAGACGCGCGCGCGCTTCCCCGGCAAGCCGATCCGCGCGCTGGTGCTCACGCACCA
>JAICPQ010000062.1 GCA_025929745.1 Burkholderiales bacterium
GACGTGCTTGCCCACGAGCTGCGTGGCGACGTCCCCGCCGCCCTTGAACGGAACGTACGTGAACTTCTTGCCGGTGACCTTCTCGAGCGCGACCGAGATGATCTGGTCCTCCTGCTTCGCGCCGGTGCCCCCCATCTTCATCTTGCCGGGGCCGGCCTGCTTTGCCGCCTCGATGTACTCCTTGGGGGTCTTGTACGGCGTCTTCTCGTTCACCCACAGCACGAAGTTGTCCAGCGCCAGCATCTGCACCGGCGTCAGGTCGCGCCAGTTGAACGGCACGCCGGTGGCGAGCGGCGTGGTGAAGAGGTTGGAGAGCGTGATGATGATCTTGTGCGGGTCGCCCGAGGCGCCCTTCACGTCGAGGAAGCCCTCGGCGCCCGCGCCACCGGCCCTATTGATCGGCAGGATCGACTGCTTCATCAGGCCGTGCTTCGCCACAATGCCCTGGATCGCGCGCGCCATTTGATCGGCGCCGCCGCCAGTGCCGGCGGGAATGATGAACTCGACGTTCTTGGTCGGCTCCCAGGATTGCGCGGGGGCCGTAACGGGCGCCGCGACTGCGAGCGCCAAGATCAGAAACTTAGCTTTCATGCACTCCTCCTATGTTCGCTACGCTGCGGCGCATCATTCTCCCGTGCGGCTGCCGCAGAGATTGTCCCGCTCCCTCTGGAACGAGGGCCATGACTTCGGTCAAGACTTGGATCGGTCCACCTCGACCGTCGCTTCGTGCACCGCCGCCCGCATGGCCCTGCGCTTGCCGATCAACGTTCCGGCGGCGATTACGATGACAGCGCCGATCACGCCGCAGATGATCTCGAGCGAGAGGCCACCCACCTTGGGCTTGTCCCCATCGAATTGCACGCCGGCCCCGGCAAGCCAGTCCTTGAGCGCCGGATCGGTGACCAGCATCTCGCCGGCGACGAAGCCGAGCAGGCCGCCGCCGATGGTGATGATGATGGGCCAGCGCTCCATGAGATGAAGAAGGAGCGTCGAGCCGAAGATGACGAGCGGGATCGAAATCGCAAGGCCGAGGATGAGGAGCGTCATGCTGCCGCCAGCAGCCGCGGCCACGGCGATCACATTGTCGATGCTCATCACGAGGTCTGCGATGAGAATCGTCTTGATGGCGGCGATCAGGTTCTCGCTCGCATCCACGTTCTCCTCTTCCTCCTCCGGGATGAGCAGCTTGATGCCGATCCAGAAGAGCAGCAGCGAGCCGATGAGCTTCAGCCAGGGAAGCGTGAGCAGCGCGACCGCGAAGATGGTGAGGATGATCCGCATCACCACGGCGGCGCCCGAGCCCCACAGCACCGCGGCCTTCTGCTGCTTTGCGGGAAGCGAGCGTGCCGCGAGCGCGATCACCACCGCGTTGTCGCCCGACAGGATGATGTTGACGCCGATGATCTTGAGCAGGCCGACCCAGAACGCCTGCGTATAGAACTCTTCGAGCATCGGCTGATTCTAGAACAGACCCACGACCTTACCGTCGATGAGATCGATCTTGTTCGCCGACGGCACCTTGGGCAGCCCGGGCATGGTCATGATGTCGCCGCAGATCATCACCACGAACTCGGCGCCGGCGGCGAGCCGGACCTCGCGCACGTTCACCACATGGCCGTCCGGCGCGCCGCGCGTGGACGGGTTGGTGGTGAACGAAGACTGCGTTTTCGCCACGCACACCGGGAAGTTTCCGTAGCCCTCGTCCTGCAGCTTCTGGATCTGCGCCTTGACCTTCGCGTCGGCGGTCACGCTGCCCGCGCGGTAAACCTTCTTCGCGATCTTCTCGATCTTCGCCCAGAGCGGGTCGGCGTCCTCGTAGACGAAGCTCGGCTTCGAGCCCTGCTCGCACAGGCCGACGACGATCCTGGCGAGATCCGCGGCGCCCTTGCCGCCTTCGGCCCAGTGGTTCGCCGTCACCACCTGCGCGCCGAGCTTCTTCATGCGCTCGGTGACAAGCCTCAGCTCGGCGTCCGTGTCGAAAGTGAACTTGTTGATCGAGACTACGCACGGGATGCCGTAGACCTTGGTTACGTTCTCGACATGGCGCTCGAGATTGACGATGCCCTTCTCGAGCGCGCCAAGGTTCTCCTTGCTCACCTCTTTCACGTCGACGCCGCCGTGGTATTTGAGCGCGCGCATGGTCGCGACGATGACCGCGGCGTCGGGCCGCAAACCCGTCTTGCGGCACTTGATGTCCAGGAACTTCTCCGCGCCCAGATCGGCGCCGAACCCCGCCTCGGTCACCACGTAGTCGGCGAGCTTGAGCGCGCTTTGCGTCGCAAGCACCGAGTTGCAGCCGTGCGCGATGTTGGCGAACGGGCCGCCGTGCACGAAAGCGGGATTGTTCTCGAGCGTCTGCACCAGGTTGGGTGCGAGCGCGTCCTTGAGCAGCACGGTCATCGCGCCGTGCGCCTGCAGGTCCTTGGCGCGCACCGGCTTCTGGTCCCTGGTGTAGCCGAACACGATGTTGCCCAGGCGGTTCTTGAGGTCCTCGAGCGAGGTGGAAAGGCAGAAGATCGCCATCACCTCGGAAGCGACGACGATATCGAAGCCGTCCTGCCGCGGGTAGCCGTTCGCGGTACCGCCGAGCGCGATCACGATGTCGCGCAGCGCGCGGTCGTTCATGTCGAGCACCCGGCGCCACTGGATGCGGCGCGGGTCGATGCCGAGCTCGTTGCCGTGGTTGATATGGTTGTCCAGCATCGCGGCGAGCAGGTTGTTGGCGAGCTGGATCGCACCGAAGTCGCCGGTGAAGTGCAGGTTGATGTCTTCCATCGGCACGATCTGCGCATAGCCGCCGCCCGCCGCGCCGCCCTTCACGCCGAACACCGGGCCCAGCGAAGGCTCGCGCAGGCAGATCATCGCTTTCTTGCCGATGTGGTTGAGCGCGTCGCCCAGGCCCACGGTCGTGGTGGTCTTGCCCTCCCCGGCCGGCGTCGGGCTGATCGCGGTGACGAGGATCAGCTTGCCGTCCTTCTTGGACTTGAGCGTGTCGAGATACTTGAGCGATACCTTTGCCTTGTAATGCCCGTAGGGCTCGAGGTGCTCTTCCGCGATGCCAAGCTTCTCGCGCGCGACTGCGGCGATGCGCTGCATCCTGGCTGCCTGGGCTATTTCGATGTCGGAGGGCATGACTAGGGTCTCCCGCAAGGAGTGCGAATTTTCAAGCGCGCCGCGGCGCTACTTCACCAGCAGGACCGGAACGTCCGAGATGTGCAGGACCTTCGTCGCCGTGGAGCCGACCAGCGCCTTGCCGAGCTCGCTCATGCCGCGCGTGCCGATGTAGATGAGATCGCAACGCTTGTCCTTCGCGTGCTTGACGATCGCCTCGGCCACCGGCCCGACAAGTACATGCGCCGTGTAGCGCACGCCGGCCGCGTCGAGCTTCCTCTTGGCCGGGGCGAGCACGGCCTGGCCCTCTTCGACGTAGTAGCGCTCAAGCTGGCCCTTCGGCAACTTGGCCACGCGCGGCACCGGCAGATGGACGGTGACAAGCTCGACCTGCGGGAATTCGCGATACCAGTCGCAATGGTGGATGAGCAATTGCACGGCTTTGAGCGACGGCTTCGAGCCGTCGACGGCGACGAGGATCTTCATAGCCCTTTATTCGTGGTTGTTAGCCGTAGAGCTCTTCCAGTGTACGTCCTTTTCCATAGCCTGGATCGCCAGGCCGCGCGCCGCCGCGCGTGACGCGCACCGCGCAGTACTTGAATTCCGGGATCTTGCCGAACGGGTCGAGCACCGGATTGGTGAGCAAGTTCGCCGCCGCTTCGTAGTAGCAGAACGGAATGAACACCGCGCCGCGCGGCGTGCCCGGATCGGCGCGCGTATAAAGCGAAATGCGGCCGCGCCGCGATTCCACCGTCACGACTTCGCCCGGTTTGACTTTCAGCGCCGCCAGGTCAGCCGGGTGCAGCGACACCGTCGCTTCCGGCTCGATGGCGTCGAGCGCGCCCGAGCGCCGCGTCATCGCGCCGGTGTGCCAGTGCTCGAGCTGCCGGCCGGTGATCAGCACCATCGGGTATTCGCCGTCCGGACGCTCGGCCGCGGGAATGAGGTCGGCGGGAACGAACTTGCCGCGGCCGGTGGGCGTCGGGAAGTGCGTGGTGAACACGACCGGCTGACCCGGATCGCCTTCGGTCTCGCACGGGTAGGTCACCGACGAATCGCGCTCGAGGCGCTCCCAGGTGATGCCCTTGATCGAGTCCATGCACGCGCGCATCTCGTCGAACACCTCCTTCGGGTGCGCGTAGGTCCAGTCGAGGCCCAGGCGGCGCGCGAGCTCGACGATGATCCAGAAATCCTCGCGCGCATCGCCCGGCGGCTCGATCGCCTTGCGTCCGAGCTGCACCATGCGATCGGTATTGGTGACCGTTCCGGTCTTCTCCGGCCAGGCGGTGGCGGGCAGCACCACGTCGGCGAGGTACGCGGTCTCGGTGAGGAAGATGTCCTGCACGACGAGGTGCTCGAGCTTCGCCATCGCGGCGCGCGCGTGCTCGAGATCGGGATCGGACATCGCCGGGTTCTCGCCCATGATGTACATGCCGCGGATCTTTCCGTCGTACGCGGCATTCATGATCTCGACCACCGTGAGCCCGGGCTTCGGGTCGAGCGTCGCGCCCCAGAGCTTCTCGAAGCGCTGCTGCGCATCCGGCGAGGCGACGCGCTGGTAATCCGGATACATCATTGGGATGAGTCCGGAGTCCGAGGCGCCCTGCACGTTGTTCTGGCCGCGCAGCGGATGCAGCCCGGTGCCGGGCCGGCCGACCTGGCCCGTCATCAACGTGAGCGCGATCAGGCAGCGCGCATTGTCGGTGCCGTGCACGTGCTGGGAGATACCCATGCCCCAGAGGATCATCGAGGCCTTGGATGTGGCAAAAGCGCGCGCCACTTCCCGGATGGTAGCCGCCGGAATGCCGCAGATCGGCGCCATCTTCTCGGGGGAAAAGTTCTTCGCGTTCTCCTTCAGCGCCTCGAACCCCGAGGTGCGGTCCTTGACGAAATGCTCGTTGACCAGGCCTTCGTCGATGATCGTGTGGATCATCGCGTTCAAGAGCGCGACATCCGTGTCGGGCTTGAACTGCAACATGCGCCAGGCGTGGCGCGAGAGCTCGCTGCGCCGGGGATCGGCATAAACCAGCTTCACGCCGCGCTTCGCGGCGTTCTTCATCCAGGTCGCGGCCACCGGGTGATTCGAGGTCGGGTTGGCGCCGATCAGAAAGATCACTTCCGCGTTCAGCACATCGTTCACCTGGTTCGACACCGCGCCGGAGCCGATGCCTTCGAGCAGCGCCGCGACCGAGGAGGCATGGCAAAGGCGCGTGCAATGGTCGACGTTGTTGGTGCCGAAACCCGCGCGCACGAGCTTCTGGAAAAGGTACGCCTCTTCGTTCGAGCCCTTCGCCGAGCCGAAGCCCGCGAGGGCGTAGCGATCCTCGTCCCGGATGCGGCGCAGACCATCGGCGGCCTTTTGCAAGGCCTCTTCCCAGCTCGCTTCGCGGAACACTTCCGACCAGTTGCCGGGGTCGACCGCAAAATCGGCCGATTTCGCGACGCCCGGTTTGCGGATCAAGGGCTTGGTGAGCCGATGCGGATGGTGGACATAGTCGAAGCCGTAACGGCCCTTTACGCACAGCCGATGCTTGTTCGCCGGCCCTTCCTTGCCGTTCACGAAAAGGATCGTGTTTTCCTTCACGTGGTAGGTGAGCAGGCACCCCACGCCACAGAACGGACACACCGAGTCCACCGTCTTGTCGGTCTTCTGCAGGCCGACGCCGCGCGCCGGCATGAGCGCGCCCGTGGGACAAGCCTGTACGCATTCGCCGCAGGCGACGCAGGTGGACTTGCCCATCGGGTCGTCGAAGTCGAACACTGGCAGCGAGCGGTCGCCGCGGTACGCGTAGCCGATGACATCGTTCACCTGGACCTCGCGGCACGCGCGCACACAGCGTGTGCACTGGATGCAGGCATCCAGGTTTACCGCCATCGCGGGGTGCGAGAGGTCGGCCTTCGGCTGCTCACGGCGCGCGAAGCGCGGCTTGCCGACGCCGAGCGCCGCGGCCCAAAGCTTCAGCTTATTGTCGAGCGTGTACTCCTGCTCCGGCTGGTCGGAAAGCAGGAGCTCGAGCACCATTTTCTGCGAGGTCAGCGCGCGCTCGGAATTGGTGGTGACCTCCATGCCTGGCGTCGGGAACCGACAGCATGAGGGCGCGAGCACGCGCTCGCCCTTGATCTCGACCACGCAGGCGCGGCAGTTGCCGTCGGAGCGCTGATTGCCGCCGTGGCAGAGGTGCGGGATGTCGACGCCGTGCTTCTTTGCCGTGGTGATGATCGGCTCGTCGGGCCGGCCGACCACGGTCTCGCCGTTCAGCTTGAACTCGATCGGCATCATCGCGAGCTGGCTGTCCTTGATCCGTTCCATCTACTCCACCTCGTGCGAAAAGAACTTCATGACGCTGAGGGCCGGATTCGGCGCGGCCTGCCCGAGGCCGCAGATCGAGGCGTCCATCATTGCTTGTGAGAGCTCATTCAGGAGCGGCTGGTTCCATTTGCGCTCCTGCATGAGATTCACCGCCTTACCGGGTCCCACGCGGCAGGGCGTGCATTTGCCGCAGGACTCGTCGTGGAAGAACTTCATCAGGTTCACCGCCGCATGGCTCGCCTTGTCGTTGCGCGACAAGATCACGATCGCGGCCGAGCCGATAAAGCAGCCGTGCGGCTGCAGGGTATCGAAGTCCAGGGGAATGTCGCCTTTCGACGCGGGCAGGATGCCTCCCGAGGCCCCGCCCGGCAGGTAGGCGTAGAACTGGTGTCCGTCCAGCATGCCGCCGCAGTACTCGTCGATGAGTTCCCTCACCGTAATGCCGGCCGGCGCGAGATGTACGCCGGGCTTCCTCACGCGGCCGGACACCGAGAACGAACGCAGCCCCTTGCGGCCGTTTCGACCTTGCGAGGCGAACCATTGCGCCCCCTTCTCGACGATCTCGCGCACCCAGTACACCGTCTCCATGTTGTGCTCGAGCGTCGGCCGGCCGAACAGGCCGACCTGCGCGACGTAGGGCGGGCGCAGGCGCGGCATGCCGCGCTTGCCTTCGATGGATTCGATCATCGCCGACTCTTCGCCGCAGATATAGGCGCCCGCGCCGCGGCGCAGATGGATCGGCGGCAGCGCGCACGGCTTATCGAGCCGGAGCTTCTCGAGCTCGCGCTCGAGGATCGAGCGGCATCCGGCGTATTCATCGCGCAGATAGATCCAGATCTCGCCCACGCCCGCGCACCAGGCGGCGATCAGCATGCCTTCCAGGAAGCGATGCGGATCACGCTCGAGATACCAGCGGTCCTTGAACGTGCCGGGCTCGCCCTCGTCGATGTTCACCGCCATGACGCGCGGCTCGGGCTCTGCGGCAACCAGGCGCCACTTGCGGCCGGCGGGGAAGCCGGCGCCGCCCAGGCCGCGCAGTCCGGAGTCCTCCATGATCTTGGTAATGTCCTCGCGCTTCCGAGCGCCGGCGAGGCAATCGGCGATGAGGCGGTAGCCGCCGGCCTTCCGGTACTGCTCATAGTCGATGTACTTTGTCTCCGGGCACTCGAGCTGGCGCGAATGTACGGCGTCGGCCACCTTGGCCGGCGTCGCCTGCGCAATCGGGTTCTGATGCACGACCACACACGGCGCGACCTCGCAGCGGCCCACGCAAGGGGCCGGTATCACGCGTACCCCTTCGAACTTGAGCTTCTCGAGGAGCTCGCGAGCACCGGCTAGCTCGCATGCGATCGAGTCGCAAACCCGCACGGCGAGCGCCTCCGGCACGCGCTCGCCCTCCTTCACCACCTCGAAGTGATGGTAGAAGG
This sequence comes from Burkholderiales bacterium, assembly GCA_025929745.1. GTDB lineage: Bacteria > Pseudomonadota > Gammaproteobacteria > Burkholderiales > SG8-39 > SCGC-AG-212-J23. The sequence continues at coordinate 7,849 of JAICPQ010000062.1, forward strand.
TCGCCACCTCAAACACCTCCGTGAGCGCGAGGCGCATCTCCTGCGCGAGCGCCGCGAGGTGCGCCGCCGGCAGATGCCCGAACTTGTCGTTGATCTTGTGCAGGTGCTCGATGAGGAGATCGCGCCGCCGCGGCGCATCGCCGAGCAGCGCCTGCACCTCGGCCGCCGCCTTCGGATCGACGACGCGGCCTTTCGGAGTGGGGCGGACCCTGGCTTTAATCATGCGGAGGTCCGTATTATCGGCCAGCGCGGCGCACCGCTTTCTTGACGCCGGTCAAGTACACTTTCCCCTATGAAATATCGGGTTCTCGGCGCGAGCGGCGTGCAGGTCTCGCAACTCTGCTTCGGGACGATGTCATTCGGCGGCGACGCGGACCAGCGCGCGTCGGCCGCGATGTACCGCGCCTGCCGCGACGCGGGAATCAATTTTTTCGATACCGCCGACCAGTACAACCAAGGCCGTTCCGAGGAAATTCTCGGCGAGCTGATACGAGGCGAGCGCGAAAGCCTGGTCATCGCGACGAAGTGCTTCAACCCGACGGGAAGCGACGTCAACGCGCGCGGCGCCTCCCGCCGCCACGTGAGCCGCGCCATCGACGCGAGTCTGAAGCGGCTGGGAACCGACCGCGTCGAGATCCTTTATCTGCACCATTACGACGCGCTGACGCCGCTTGAGGAGCACATGCGCGCGCTCGAGGACGCGGTGCGCACCGGCAAGGTGCTGTACCCGGGCGTCAGCAACTATGCCGCGTGGCAGACACAGGCGGCGCTCGGCATCCAGGAACGCTACGGCTGGGTGCGGCTGCAAGCAATCCAGCCCATGTACAACCTCGTGAAGCGCCAGGCGGAAGTCGAGCTCTTGCCAATGGCGGCAGCCAACAGGCTGTCCGTCTTTCCGTACAGCCCGGCGGCGGGCGGCCTCCTCTCCGGCAAGTACCTTGAGAACCAGACCGGCCGACTGACCACGAACAAGATGTACCAGGCGCGCTACGCGGAAACATGGGCGCCCGAGACCGCGGCGAAGCTTGCTGCCTTCTGCCGTCAACACAATTTCCATCCGATGAGCGCGGCGGTCGCCTGGGTCGGATCGCATCCGGCGGTGACCGCGCCGATCATTGGCGCGCGTAACGTCGATCAGCTGCGCGCCTCGCTCGATTCCGTGAAGATCGAGATGACGCCGGAGCTGCGGACCGAGATCTCGGCGTTTTCGCGCACGCCGCCTCCGCCCACGGATCGCCTCGAAGAGCTACAGGATGCGGTAAGGCGCTAAGGCGCCCTCCGCGAAGCGCATGCCGGTGCCCGGAGTTTCGGTCGGCCGCACGCGCCCCTTCACCACGCGCTGCGGCTCCTCGAGATAGCGATCCAGCGCGAACGCGTGCTTCTCGAGGTACACCGCATTCGCTGCCGCGCACAGAAGATGCGCGGAGAGCTCATCGGTGTAGTGGCTGCTCGCCTTGAGGCCGGCCGCGTTCGCCATGTCGAGCGCGCGCAGCGAGGCGGTGATGCCGCCGTTCGTCACGGGATCGATCTGGACCACCGCCGCGGCGCGCTCGTCCACGTAGCGCTGAAATTCATGCGGCGAATGCAGGCTTTCGCCGACCGCGATCGGCACCGAAAGCTCGCGAACGAGGCGCGCATGACCCGCCACGTCCTCGGGGATTGTCGGCTCCTCGTACCAATAGAGGTTGAACTCCTCCAGCCGCCGCGCGCGCTCGAGCGCCTCCTGTGCGCTCCAGGCCATGTTAGCGTCGAGCATGAGATCCACCTCGTCGCCGATGAGCTTGCGCACTGCGGCGACGCGGGTCTCATCGTCGCGCGGATCGGCCTTTCCGATCTTGACCTTCACGCCCGGAAGTCCGCGCGCGAGAAAGCCCTCGGTCTGTTTGAGCAGTCCGTCGAGCGGTTTCGGCAAATCGACGCCCGAGCCGTAAGCCCGGATCTCTTTCGCCCGCGCGCCAAGGAGCACATAGAGCGGCTTCTTGTCGCGTAGCCCGCGCAGGTCCCAGAGCGCGATGTCGATCGCGGCGATGGCGAAAGCGGCGAGCCCGCCACGGCCTACATAGAGAAGCCTCTGCCACATGAGCTGCCAGAGCGCCTCGATATCCGTCGCATCGCGGCCGGCAAGCAGCGGCGCAAGGTCGTGCTCAAGGAGCGCATGTACCGCGCGGCCGCCGCGTCCGATCGTATAGGCGTAGCCATGGCCTTCCACGCCGCCGGCGCGCACTTTCACAGTGATGATCTCTTCACTATCGATGGCGCCGTGGCCGGCGTCGCCCATCGGCTCGAGCGGCAGCCGGTAATACGCGGTCTCGATCGCTTCGATCTTCATCATTTCCAGTGCTCGAAAAGCGGCCCGGCCGCACCAAACACCGGATCGCACGCGGGCAACGAAATGCGAAGAGCAGCCTGCGGCACGCCGCGACAGGTGTCCGGGTCGCTTCCCTCGGGATATGCCCCCACCACACCGAGGGCGCCCCGCGCGGCAAGCTTCTTGTGCGCCGTGCCGGCGGGAAGGACGACCACGTCGCCGGGTTTGGCTGTGAGCGAGAGGCCGTTCTCACCGCCGAACTGAACCGTGACTTCGCCTTCGTAAACGCCAAGCACTTCGTGACTGTTACTGTGATAGTGGTGGAACGGAAACACGCCGTTTCGCCACGCAGCCGGCCAGCGGTTGCGCGTGAATAGCTCTTCGAAGGCTTGCGGCGTCGGCCGCGCGATGGCCGCGGGATAAACAAGAAGCGGCCACGCTACGCCGTCCAGGCGGTGGGCAATCACAGTGCGGCTGCCACCGCGTCGCCGAAGGCGCGCGTGCCGAGCCTGCCGCCCAGGTCGGCGGTGCGCGTTTCGGCCTTCGCCAGCACCTTGTCCACGGCCGCATCGATGGCCTTTCCCGCTTTCGAAGCACCTTCGACTTTTTTCCGCTCGCCGATCCATTCAAACAGCATCGCTGCCGAGAGGATGAGCGAAGTCGGGTTCGCGCGATCCTGGCCGGCGATATCCGGCGCGGAGCCGTGCTGCGCCTGCGCGGCGCACAGCGCATCGCCGGCGTTCACCGAGCCGGCGAGGCCGAGACTGCCCGAGAGCTCGGAGGCGAGATCGGACAGGATGTCGGCGTAGAAATTGGTCGCCAGCACCACGTCGTAGCGTTCGGGATGGCGTACAAGCTTCGCCGCCATCGCGTCCACGATCTCTTCCTCGAGCCTCACGTCGGGGAACTCGCGCGCGACCGCGCGCACTGTGTCGAGGTACAGGCCGTCGGTGACCCGAAACACGTTTTGTTTATGCACGGCGGTGACCAGCTTCTTCCGCTTGCGTGCGAGCTCAAACGCGCGGCGCGCGATGCGCTCGCAGGCGTGCGCGGTGATCTTGCGCACGGAAAGCGCGACGCCGGGCACCGGCATGAACTCGCCGCTTCCCTGGTGCATATTGCGGTCCGGATAGAAGCCCTCGGTGCACTC
>JAICPQ010000167.1 GCA_025929745.1 Burkholderiales bacterium
AGTCTCGGCCTGCTCCTTCGTCATCTGCATCTGGCCCAGGCAGGCGGCGGTGGTCCACTCCTTCGAGTGGCCCACTTTCTTGGCCACCTCGGACCACTTGATGCCTTTCTTCAGTTTGCGAAAGGCGATCAGGTCAGTGACGTCCGCGCGCTTCATCGGCTTCATCACGGCGTTAAACGCGGCGTCGGCGTCTCGCTTCATGGCGGTACTCCTCCAGCTGATAGGTCTTGGATCGATTGACGAGGAAATCGACAAGGTGGTTGCGCACCTTGTAGTAGCGCGGGTCGTGGTGAATCTCCTGCCGCATCCGCGGCTTGGAGAGCGGGTTCCCCACGGTTTCGGCGATGCGCGCCCCGGGCCCGGTGGACATGAGAAGGATGCGATCGGCGAGGAGCAGCGCCTCGTCGACGTCGTGCGTGATCATGAATACCGTCTGCCGCGTCGCCGCACAGATGCGCACCAGCTCGTCCTGGATGTTGCCGCGCGTGAGCGCGTCGAGCGCGCCAAAAGGCTCGTCCAGCAGCAGCATCTTCGGCTGGATGGCGAAGGCGCGGGCAATGCCGACGCGCTGCTTCATGCCGCCCGAGAGCTGCGCCGGTTTCTTGTGCTCTGCGCCGGTGAGCCCCACCATGTCGATGTACTTCTGGCAGTGGAGCTGCACCTGCAGGCGATTCCATTGCGGCCAGCGCGAACGCACGCCAAACGCCACGTTACTCATCACCGATAGCCAAGGCATCAGCGCATGCCCCTGGAACACTACGCCGCGCTCCAGCGAAGGCCCGCAGACCTCGCGCCCGTCCATCACCACGACGCCCGCGGAGGCGACATCCAGCCCCGCCAGGATGTTGAGGATGGTGGTCTTGCCGCAACCGGAGTGGCCGATGACGCAAACGAATTCGCCCTGCTCGATAGCGAAGTCGACGCGGTCGAAAATCGCGGCATCGCCGTAGCGCTTCGCCAGTCCCTGGACCTGGAGGAAACTCATTCGGCGTACGTGACGGCCTTTTGCAGCCGCGAGAACAGAAGGTCGAGCGCCATGCCGATCAGGCCGATGGCAAGGATGCCCGAGAGGATATTGGCGATCGATAGGTTATTCCACTCGTTCCAGACGAAGTAGCCGATGCCGGTGCCGCCCACCAGCATCTCCGCGGCGACGATCACAAGCCATGCGATACCGATCGAGATGCGCATCCCAGTCATGATGGTGGGCGCGGCCGCCGGCAGGATCACGGCGAGCGCTTTTCTTACGGGCGAGACCTCCAGGGTGCGCGCCACGTTCAGCCAGTCGCGCCGCACCGAGGCGACGCCGAAGACGGTATTGATGAGCATCGGCCAGATCGAGCACACGAAGATCACGAACACCGCGGACACGTTCGAGTCCTTAAGCGTGAAAAGCGCGAGCGGCATCCAGGCGAGCGGGGAGATCGGCTTCAACACCTGGATGAAGGGATCGAGCGCGCGGTAGAGGAGCGGCGACATGCCGATCAGGAAGCCGACCGGAATCGCGACCAGCGCCGCCAGGCCGAAGCCGAGAAGCACGCGGGCGATCGAGTACGCGAGCTGCACGCCGATGCCCTTGTCGTTCGGTCCGCGGTCGTAGAACGGCTCGCGCAGATGGTCGAGAAGCTTTCGTCCGAGGTCGACCGGCGTCGGAAACGCCGACTTGCTTCCGGCGGCGGCCTGCGCTCCGACGAGTTTCGCGTACTCGGAATCCACCGTCGCCGCCCCGCTTTTCGGCAGCGTGGCGAGGTGCCAGACGCCGATCGCCAGTCCGAGGAGCAGGACCGAGATCACGCCGGCAAGTAGTTGCTGTCTCACGCGCGCTTGATGGCGAAGCTGTCGACGTATTCCTTCGGCTTCATGGGATCGAAGGCGCGACCCATGATCGTGAAGCTCTTGTACGTCGAGGTGGGCGGCTTGAGTCCGGCTTCCGCCATCATCTTCGCCGCGTCGGTGGCGAGATAGACCTCGCGTGCGAGCTTCTGGTAATCGACATCGCCCTTGATCTGGCCCCAGCGCTTCATTTGCGTGAGGATCCACACAGCAAAGGAGTGCCAGGGGAACGGGTCGAAGTCGATGCGGTCCGGAACTTTGCGCACGTTGCCAAGCCCGTCGGCGAACGTCCCGGTCAGCACCTGCTCGACGACCGTCACGGGCTGGTTCAGGTAGTTGGGCGGCGCGATCGCGGCGGCGATCTCCTTGCGGTTTTCTACTTTGCGCGCGTAGGCGGTGGCATCGATGATGGCCTTCAGCAGCGCGCGATACGTGTTCGGCATCGTGGTGACGAACTCCCGCGAGGCCGCGAAGGCGCAGCACGGATGGCCGTCCCAGATCTCCTTCGACAGCACATGGATGAAGCCGACGCCGTCGTAGACCGCGCGCTGATTCACCGGGTCCGGCGCAAGAAAGCCGTCGATGTTGTCGGCGCGCAGATTGGCCACCATCTCGGGCGGCGGCACGGCGCGGATCTGGATATCCCGGTCGGGATCCAGGCCGTGCTCGGCAACGTAATAGCGCAGAAGATAGTTGTGCATCGAGTAGTCGAACGGCACCGCGAACTTGAAGCCCTTCCAGCTTTTCGGGTCGCGCTTGTCCTTGTGCTTGACGGCGAGCGTAATCGCCTGGCCGTTGATGTTCTCGACCGCTGGCATGGTGTACGGCACGGCCGTCGCGCCGGCGCCGAGCGTGATCGCAAGCGGCATGGGCGAGAGCATGTGCGCGGCGTCGTACTCCTTATTGAGTGTCTTGTCGCGGATCACGGCCCAGCCCGCCGTCTTGACCACCTCCACATCGAGGCCGTGTTTGGCGTAAAAGCCCATCGGCTGCGCCATGATGATCGGGGTCGCGCAGGTGATCGGAATGAAGCCGACTTTGAGCTTCGTCTTCTCGGGCTTGCCCGCCTGCGCGAACGCTTCCTTCGCGGCGCCAAGCGGAAAGACGCTCGCCAAGGCGGCGAGCGCCGCGCTTCTGCCGATCAGGCTGAGGAAATCCCGGCGAACGGTGGCGCGAAGCAGCGCCTCTTCAACCGCGCGCTCCTCGATGTCGTGCTCGAACTGCGAGCCGTGACGGCCGCAGGCGCATCGATAAAGGGACATGACCTCTTCCTCGGCAAATGGACGCCGATGCTTTGCAGCAACCGTGCCACGCGCTAACACCTTGCTTTCATTGGGTGCGGCTGAGACCAGCTCACCGTGCTGGTGCAGCGCACACCGCAGACAGCCCCGAAACGGTGCCTACGGCGGGTTCAGCTGTTGATACGCCGCGTTCGCGACGTTGAGGAGGTCTTCCTTGCTGATGTCGGCCGATGAAACGGCGTAGCCGATCTTCGTGTCGACCCAGTAGAACACACCCACATTGGCTTCGCGCGCATAGCGAAACGCGGTCGAGCGGTTCGAGCCCATGTCGCTACGCACGTAAAGCGTGACACGCGTGCCGCGGTTGCACTGATACATGAAGTGCGCCACCGGACCGTTTTCACCGGGGAGCAGGCGGCCGCCGACCAGGCTGTAGCCGACGGCTTCTAGCTTCGGCGCGCGCAACTGCGTGCCGAGGCGCTTGGAAAGCCACGAGACGAGATGCGCCTCCTGGTCTGCGCCGACTTCGACAGGATGGCGCACTTCCGGCGAGTAAGTCGCGTGCGCGACCGCTGCGCGCCGCGCGAGCGCGCCCGCGCCGTCCCCGGGCGTCGACGGCGTGCCTTGGATGCCGCGCAGCTGCCAGCCACCGAGGCCGCCAAGCGCAACGCCCAGCAGGACCGCGCCGGCGACGAGCGCGAACGCGCGGGTGCGCGGGCGCTGCACGGCGCGCTGCAGTCGCTCTGGCACCGGCTCGTGCAACACGCCGTCGTAGCTCGTGCGCAGCTCTTCGGCGATGCGCCGATAGGTCTCGATGCGCTCTGCATCGTCCGGATGCGCCGCGAGCCATGCCGCGACCGCGCTGCGCCGCTCTTCCGGCAGGTTGCCGTCGGCATACGCCTGCAGGTCTGCTTCGGTTACGGGTTCGCTCACTTCACGACCTTCAGCTTGGCCGGCGCGCCCTGCCCGAGCATCATCGCCCGCAGCTTCTCGCGCGCACGCGAAAGCCGCGACATCACGGTACCGATCGGGATGCCGAGCGTGCGCGCAACTTCGTCGTAGCTCATCTCTTCCAGCGTCACCAAGAGCAGGACCGCGCGCTGTTCGGCCGGCAGCCGGGCGATGCCGCGGTCGAGATCGCGCACGAGCAGGGCATCGCCTTGCGCTGCGCGCTGGGCGAGCTCGGGCATCTCGTCGTCGAGCGCATCGGTAAGGCGCGCGGCGCGCACCCGGTTCACGTGCACGTTGTGCATGACGGTGAAAAGCCAGGCCCGTAGATCGGTCCCGCGACGGTAGAGGTGCAGCTTTGCCCACGCCCGCTCGAGCGTGTCCTGAACCAGGTCGTCGGCAGTGGCGCGGTCGCCGACCAGCGCGCGAGCGTAGCGCCGCAGCCGCGGAATCAGGTCGACAAGGCGCTGAGCTTCGGTCATAGGGGAAACAACGCTTGCGCGACCCCTATTCCATGCTATTTGGCGGGTTCCGGCAATGGCCGCAGCGAGCGCAGGAAAGCGATCATTGCGCTCAGGTCTTCCGGGGCAAGCTGGCTCGTCGTGTTGGTGATCACCTCGCCCATTTCCTTAGCGGGAACGTCGCCGTCCGCGGTGAGGCCGGTGGTGAGGAAGTTGCGCAGGTCGCCCTCGCCCCATTTCTTCAGGCGGGTGGGCGTCAGGTTGGGCGCGACGTCCTTCGCACCGGCGAGGAACTCGCTACGTTTTGGCGCCCCCAGGAAATTGCGGGGCGTATGACACTCGCCGCAATGTCCCAGCGCCATGGTGAGGTAGCGGCCGCGGTTTAGCTGCGCATTCTGCGCCGGGTCGGAAACGAAGGGCCCGCGGTCGAAGAAAAGCCACTTCCAGAAGGTGAGAAGGAAGCGCCAGCGGTAGAGGAAACCCAGCTCGTGCAGTTCGCTCTTCCGGTCGCTCGGCGCCAGGCTCCGCAGGTAGGCCCAGAGATCGCGCAGGTCCGAGTCGGTGATGAGCGTGAACGATGGATACGGGAACGCCGGATAGTAATGCGCGCCGTCCGGGCGACGCCCTTCACGCATTGCGCGCACGAAGTCCGCCTCGGTCCAGCGCCCGATGCCCGCCTGGGGGTGCGGCGTGAGGTTCGGCCCGTAGAAAGTGCCAAACGGCGTTTTCAGCGCGCGCCCGCCGGCATACGGCACCGCCTTCTCGCGCTCCTCGGTATGGCAGCCGAGGCAGCCACCGGCCTTTGCTAAGTATTCGCCGCGCTTCGCCTCGCCCTGCGCGACGCACGCAACCGAGAAAACCAGAAAGAAAAGCCCCGCCAGGGCGGGGCCTTGTCTGAACACCTCGCGCTTACTGCTTTTCGCGGAAGCTCTCGTGGCAGGCGCCGCAGACTTTGCCGACGGCGGCGTACTGTTGCTTCACGCCGGCCTCATCCTTGGCGCGAGCGACCTGGCCGAGCTTGGCGGTCTCCGATTGCAGGCGCTGGGCGAGCTCGTCGAACTTCGCCTTCTGCTCCCATGCTGCCGGAAGCGCGCGGCTCTTCTCGCCCTTGGTGCTCTCGTGGAAGCCATCCCACGGCATCTGCGCGAGATTCTCCAGGTACGTGGCATTGCGCGACACGACGTCGGCGTTGTAAGGCGACACCTTGCCCGAGGCCATGCCGGCAATCGGTCCCCAGTACTTGCCGATCAGCGTCATGGCCGACTGGCGTTGCTTCACGAGCACATCGGGCTTCTGCTGCGCGGCGGCGACTCCAGCCATGCCGCTCAGCGCCAGCGCCACTGCGGCCGCCCCAAGAACCTTCCTCATCGTGTCCTCTCCTCTAGTCGCGGCACGGCGCCGCATCCAACTGGAAACACCCGCAGCGAAGAACCTATTCCCTAGCGCAGGCCGGCGGCGTATTCCGCCACCGCGCGCATCTCGCGCTCGGTCATGCGCGCCGTCACCCCGCGCATCATGCCGTTGGGGTCGTTGGCGCGCGCGCCTTCCTTGAACGCCTTCAGTTGAGCGGCGATGTAGTCGGCGTACTGGCCACCCAGCCGCGGATACTGCGCCGGGATGCCGGCGCCGGTGGGCCCGTGGCAACCGGCGCAGGCGGGAACTCCGGTCGCGCTATTACCGCCGCGCCAGAGCTTCTGGCCGAGCGCGGCAAGATTCTTGTCGGCCGCCGCGGCGGGCCGGAGGTTCTGGCCGGCGTAGAAGGCGGCCAGCACCTTCATGTCGTCCTCGGACAGGCTCGCCGCAATCGGCTGCATGATC
>JAICPQ010000077.1 GCA_025929745.1 Burkholderiales bacterium
AGCGCTGTCGTTTCTTCAACCGCGCGTCGAGCCGCGGATACACCCGGCGTGCGTTGTCCTCGTAAATCTTTCGCTTGTCGGCCGCAGAAAGCTCGAGCTGATCGATATAGCGCTTCGTATCGTCGTAGTTGTGCCCGGTCTCGGGATCCACACCTTTGACTGCGCCGAGCATCTCGGAAGCGAAGAGGATGTTGTCCACCGGTATCACCTTCGCCATGCAGTCGATGCCGGCCTGGTGATAGACGCACGTATCAAAGAACACATTGCCGAGCAGGTGGTCCTTCAGCAACGGTTTTTTCATTTCCTGCGCGAGCCCGCGGTAGCGGCCCCAATGGAACGGCACCGCGCCGCCGCCGTGCGGGATCACGAAGCGCAGCGTCGGGAAATCCCTGAACAGATCGCCCTGCACGAGCTGCATGAAAGCCGTGGTGTCGCCGTTGATGTAATGCGCGCCGGTGTAATGGAACACCGGGTTGCAGGAGGAAGTGACGTGGACCATCGCCGTCATCTCGAGCTCGCAGAGCTTCTCGTAGAGCGGGTACCACCAGCGGTCGGTGAGCGGCGGATCGGTCCAGTAGCCGCCGGCGGGATCGGGATTGAGGTTCACGCCGACGAAGCCGAGCTTCGCGAGGCGCTCCAGTTCTGGGATGCAGTTCTTCGGCGGCACGCCCGGGTGCTGCGGCAGCTGCCCGACCGGCGCGAAGTTGTCGGGTAGCAGTGTGCAGATGCGATGGATGAGGTCGTTCGACATGCGGGACCACACGACGCCGGTCTCCTCGGTCCCCACGTGATGGGCCATGCCGGCCGCCCGCGGCGAGAAAATGGTGAGGTCCGAGCCGCGCTCCTTCTGCAGCGTCATCTGCGGCTCGACGCTGCGCATCAGGTCGTGATCCGAGATGTTCAACTCCGTGCTGGTCGGCCGCCGCATCGGATCGGCAAGTCCGGCGAGCTGCTTGTCGCGAAAGGCGAGCAGCGCCTGCGGCTCGGTCGTGTAATGGCCGTGGATGTCGATGATCATGGACCGATCATAGTTCGGTGGCGGTCGATCCAATATGCCCAGGCGACCAACAGCCAGACGGCCTGTGCGCTCCATACCACCGCGCCGATGCTCGGCGGCGGGGGGCCGAACACGTTGCCGAGATAGATGAGCACCAGGACGGCAATGAGCGCAAGGAGCGCCCACCTTCCGATGCGGTCGAGCGGGACGGTGGCGCGCGCGTAGATCCAGATGCAGACCGCGAAGAGCAGCCCTTCGACCAAGAGCGTGCCGATGCGCGAATGCCAAAGGCCCAGCCCGTAGCGCTCGGCGCCGGCGATCACGAGCGGCAGGTCCGGTCGATGAGTCAAGAAGTCGAGCAGCCAATGGCTCAGCACGACGAGGAATACCAATAGCGCCGCACGGGCCTTTCGTAGCACTACGAGGTACACAATGCCGAGCAGCGCACCCCACGCCGCCATGCCGAGCAGGCTATGCGAGTACGGATAGCGGATGAACTCGAGCGGCGTGACGGCCGTGATGCCGGGCCGGATGGCGAATTGCTCGAAGCCAAGCAACACGAGCGTCGGCCAGATCAGATCGGCAAGCTGCGCGGCGAGGAACAGCGTGCCGAGCGAAACGTCGGGCACCGCGCGCTTCGCCGCAAAGGCGACCGCGAAGTGCCCGATGAACACGCGCGTTACTTGATCTCGCGGACTTGCACCTTGCGCCACTTGATCGCGCCGCCAGGCTCGCCCTTCGGCGGCAGCGAGCCGTACTGCAGGGCGATAGGCCCGCTTGCATTGGCGACGTTGTCGATCTCCGCGGTCTTTGTACCGTTCAGCGTCACGGTCATCTTCGAGCCGCGGGCGCTGATCTCGTAGGTGTTCCACTTGCCCCCGGCCTTCTGCGGCGAGAGCACTTTGCCGTGATGCACGATGCCACCGGTCGCGTAGGTCTGGTCCGGGCGCTGGTCGAAGATATTCGCCTCGTAGCAGGTCTTGTCAGTCAGGTTCTTGGGATCGGAGCAGCGCATATAGATCCCGCTGTTAGCCGTCGGATCGGCCCAGAATTCCGCGCGTAGATCGAAATCCCGGTATGCCCGCTTGGAAAGCAAGAATCCGCCCTTGCCCTTGTCGGCGACGATTGCGCCGCCCTCGGCGCGCCAGTTCGCGTCGCCGACCCGCTCAAAGTTTTCCAGCCCCTTATCGCCATCGATAAGCGTCGTCCAGCCACTTCCCGGCATCCACGAAGGCATCGAAGAACACGCGGCGAGCGCGAGCGCGACCGCGAATGCGTACAGTCTTTTCATGGCCCTTCCTCCTCTGGATGCAAAGTGTATTTCAAACGAAACCCGGCCGAAATGGCGCGGCAACGGGGCGGGCGCGAAATGGCGCAATGCAACCAAACGACCCGATCCTTGCCGCCAGTGCCATACTCCCCGCGGGGGAGGCCGATGAACCGCTCGAATCCTGGGAGGCCGACGATTTCGATCACTTCACCGACCTCGGTCTCGTGCGGGTGTTCGATGACAACTAAAGTCCTCGTCGTGGGAGCCGATCCGGCGCTTGCCGAGCTCCTCGACGAGTGGCTGACGCTCGAGAGCTGTCGCGCCGTGGCCGAGCGCCCCGACGTGGTGCTCGTCGACGTGCCGTTCCCGCGCGAGCTCGCGGTGCAGCGACTGCAGCATATCGGCGATGAACACCCCGGCACGCCGGTCCTGCCGATGCCGAAACCCCTCACCCGGGACGCGTTCGTCGCGGTGCTGCGCCGCGCGAAGGATGCGATTCAGTAACTGGCACCGCCGCGGGGTCGCCTGGGTCGGCGGCTCTTTGATCGCCGCGATCCTCGCCCTCGCCGCGTACGACATCATCGAGAGCTACGAGGCCGCGGTGCGCAACACCGGCCGCGAGCTCGAGGCGCAGGCGCGCCTGATCGCCGAGCAGACCGCGCGCAGCTTCCAGGCCGTCGACCTGGTGCTGCGCAACGTCGCGCAACATCTGGAAGGAACCTCCGGCGCGATGAGCGACCGGCAGCTGCACGAGTACCTGCAGGAGCAGGCGGCCGGGCTGGTGCAGATCGACGGGCTCATCGTCGCCACCTCGGAGGGTGTGCCGCGCGCCGCCTCGCTGCGTTTTCCGCTGCCCGAATCGGTGGTCAACGTTTCCGGCTTTCCGATCTTCGAGGCGATGCGCAAGGGCCATCGCGGCATGTACGTGGACGACGCGGTGAAGAGCCCAGTCGATGGCGTCTGGGTGCTGCCGCTCGGGCGGCGCCTAGAGACGCGCGACGGACGCTTCGCCGGCGCGGTTGCCGCGCGCGGGCGCGTCGATTACTTCGAGCAGTTTTACCGCAACGTGCAGCTCGACGCGGCGACCTCTATCGCGCTCATGGGTCAGAACGGCACGCTCATCGCACGCCATCCGCGCGCCGACGCCGCCCTCGGCCAGCGCTTCCCGCTGTACGAGCAGCTCCTGCGTATCAATACCGGCCCGGTGCGGGCGGCGAGCCCGGTGGACGGCGTCGACCGCTTCTCCGTGCTCAAGCTCGTCCCGGATTACCCGCTCGCAGTAATCGTCACGCGCGAGGCTAAGGCGGCGCTCGCGCCATGGCGCGGGCAATCCATCGGCACGGCCTTGCGCACGCTCGCGCTGAGCGCGCTCGCCGCGGCGCTCCTCGCGCTCCTCATGCGCCAGCTTGCGCGCCTGCAGGTGAGCCAGGAGCGTTACGCGCTCGCGGTGGCGGGATCGGACGACGGTGTGTGGGACTTCGACTTCAACAAGCGCGAGGTCTTTGCCTCGGCGCGCGCGCGCGAGCTTTCGGGCCTGCCGCCCGGCCCGGAGACGCAATCGATGGACGAATGGTTCGCCGCGCTGCCGATCCATCCCGACGATGCGCCGAATCGCCTGGCGGCCATGGAGGCCCACCTCGCCGGCAAGACGCCGGCGTACGAGGGCGAGTTTCGCCTGCGCGGTGCCGACGGCGAATACCGGTGGGTACGCATCCACGGGCTTTGCATCCGCGACGCGCAAGGCAAGCCTTACCGCATGGCCGGCTCGATCAGCGATATCGACGCACGCAAGCGCGCCGAGGAGGCGCTGAAGGCAAGCGAGGAGCAGCACAAGGCGGTGTTCAACGGCACCACCGACGCGCTCATCCTGCGCGACCCGGAGGGCCGCATCGTCGACGTCAACCCGGCGTTCCTCGAGATGAACGCGATGACGCGCGAGGAGGTGTTCGCTGACCGCTCGCAAGTGTTCGCGCCCCCGCACATGCACGAGCACATCCGCGAGCTCTACCGGCGCGCGCGCGCGGGCGAGACCGTGCACTACGAGCTCGAGGTGGAGCGCAAGCGCGGCAGCGAGCATGCGTATCTCGATGTGCGCATCGTCCCGGTGCTCTACCGCGGCGAGATGCACTCGCTCAGCCTGGCGCGCGATATCACGGCGCAGAAACGCGCCGAGGAGGCCCTCAAGGCGAGCGAAGAGCAGTACCGTTCGATCTTCAACGCCGCGGCCGACGCCTTCGTGCTGCGCGACACCGAGGCGCGGGTCATCGACGTCAATCCCGCATTCCTCCAGATCAGCGGCTATTCGCGCGACGAAATCGTCGGCAAGGATCGCTGGGTGTTCGCCGCCCCGGAGCAGGCCGACGTCGCGCGCGAGATGCACCGCCGTGTGATCGCCGGTGAGTCGGTGCAGTTCGAGATCCAGGCGACGCGCAAGGACGGGGAGCGCATCACCATCGAGATGCGCGCGGTGCCGATCCGCTACCGCGGCCGGCCGCACGCGCTCGGCATGGCGCGCGACATCACGGCGCAAAAGAAGGCCGCCGCCGAGCGCGCGCGCCTTGAGGGGCAGCTCCTGCAGGCGAAGAAGCTCGAAGCGATCGGCACCCTCGCCGGCGGCATCGCGCACGACTTCAACAACATCCTCGCCGCGATCCTCGGCTACGGCGACATGGCGCAGCGCAAAGCGCCCGAAGGCACGCCGCTGCGCCGGCATATCGACGCCGTCGTCGCCGCGGGCCTGCGCGCGAAATCGCTAGTCGAGCGCATCCTCGCCTTCTCGAGGAGCGGCACCGGCGAGCGCACACCGGTCGACGTGCAATCGGTGGTCGCCGAGGCGCTCGATCTCCTCGCCCCCACCCTGCCGGCGCACGTGCGTCTCGAGCGCCGCCTCGGCGCGAGCGGCGCCACCGTGATGGGCGACGCGACGCAAATCCACCAGGTGGTGATGAACCTCTGCGCGAACGCCGTGCAGGCGATGAAGAAGCGCGGCGTGCTCACGGTGTCGCTGGAGGTCGTCGAGCGCCCCGAAGCCATGGCGGCGACCAGCCGCCTTGCCGCCGGACGCTACCTGCGCCTCGTGGTGCGCGACACCGGCAGCGGAATCGGACCGCAGGTTCTGGAGCGCATTTTCGACCCGTTTTTTACGACCCGCGAGGTTGGCGTCGGGACCGGCCTAGGGCTCTCGCTCGTGCACGGCATCGTCACCGATCTCGGCGGCGGCATCGACGTCGAAAGCAAGGTCGGCGAAGGCACCGCCTTCACCGTCTACCTGCCTTGGTCCAGCGCGGTGGCGCCGCAGACCCAAGGCGACGAGGAGCCCGCCCCCGGCGAAGGACAGACGATCCTGCTGGTCGACGACGAGGAGGCACTCGTGCGTCTGGGCGAGGAGATGCTGGCGGAGCTGGGCTACGAGCCGGTCGGCTTTACCTCCAGCGCGGCGGCGCTCGAAGCTTTCCGCGAGTCGCCGGGGCGCTTCGACGCGGTGCTCTCCGACGAGGCGATGGCCGACATGAACGGCACCGATCTCGCTAAGGCGCTGCGCGAGATCCGCCCGGACATTCCGATCATCCTGATGAGCGGCTATGTGAGCCCGCTCTTCGCCGCGCGCGCGCGTAATATTGGAGTCGCGGAGGTGCTGTCGAAGCCGCTTGTCGCGCGCGATATCGCGCGCAGCCTGGCCGGCGTCCTATGACCCACGTTATCGCCCTCGACGACGATCCGGCAGTGCGCGAGATGGTGGCCGAATACCTCGGCCAGAATGAAATTCGCGTGACCGCCGTGGCGAGCGGCGCGGAGCTCGCCGCCGCGATGGCGCGCGAGGTGGCCGACCTGGTCATCCTCGATCTGCGCCTGCGCGGCGAGGACGGCATGCACATCGCGCGCAAGCTGCGCGAGCAATCGGCGATTCCGATCCTCATGCTCACCGGCCGCGCCGAGGAGGCCGACCGCGTGATGGGGCTCGAGCTGGGCGCCGACGACTACCTCACGAAGCCCTTCAGCCCTCGCGAGTTGCTCGCTCGCATCCGAGCCCTTCTTCGTCGCGCACAGGCGCAGGCTACCGTCGCCGACGCCATGGCCAAGGTGCGCGCCTACCGCTTCGCCGGCTGGGAGCTCAATATCGGCCTGCGCAAGCTGAAGAGTCCGAAGGGCGAAGCCATCGAGCTCACGAACGGCGAGTTCCGCATCCTGGCCGCATTCCTGTCGGCGCCGCAGCGCATCCTCTCGCGCGACCAGCTGCTCGAGCTTTCACGCGTGCACAACGCCGAGGTCTACGACCGCGCCATCGACATCCAGATCCTGCGTCTGCGGCGCAAGATCGAAGCCGACCCTGCGCAGCCGAAATTCATCAAGACCGAACGCGGCGCAGGGTACGTGTTCAGCGTCCCGGTAGACGTAGTTCGCTAAAGAAATTGGGGTCAGACCCCAATTTCTTTAGCGAGCTCTGACCCCGGTTTTTCTTAGTTTCAAGTGATACACGGGCGAAATCGATAGACAACACGGCGCCATCAATCTGGCGCCATGAAAAAACTAGCTCTCGCCGTAACCCTGGCCGTGGCTGGCTGCTCGATCGGCAGCCGGGCGCCCCTTGCCCTACAACCCGAAATGACGCAGCTCGCGCCGAGCAAGACCGCGCGCCTGGAAGCGGTGTCCATCGAGCGCTGGTGGACCGTCTTCGACGACCCGGCGCTCGAGCGGCTGATCGACGAGTCGCTCGCGCACAACGCAGACCTCGAGTCCGCGGCCGCGCGCGTGCGCGAGGCGCAGGCGAGCCTGCGGGTGGTGCGCGCCGCGGAGCTTCCGACCTTGGACGCCAAGGCAAGCAGCACGCGGCTGCACGAGCGCGACACCTTCTCGAAGCACCGGGTGACCTTCGAAGCCGGTTACGAAGCCGACCTGTGGGGCAAGCTCTCCTCGAGCACCGCCGCGGCGCGTCATGCGCTGCTCGCGACCGAATGGGCGCGCGCCTCGTTCGAATGGAGCCTGACCGCGGCAGTGGCGGAAGCCTATTTCGAGCTCGCGGCCGTCGAGCGCCAGATCGCGATCAGCGCGGCGGTGCGCGAGAGCCGGCTCAGCACCGTGATGCTGCGCCAGCGCGAGCATGCGGTCGGAGCCGGCACCGAGCTTGACCTGCGCCGCGCCGAAGCCGAGCTCGCCTCCACCGACACCACGCTTGCCGCGCTCGGCCGCACCAAGACGGCGCTGGAGCACGCCCTCAACCTTCTCACCGGCCGCAGTCCCGCCGAGATCGCGCACCTCGGTTTCACCACTTCGCCGCTTTCGGAGGCGCAAGCTTTCAGGACCGTGCTGCCGCAAGGCACGGCTGCCGACCTCCTGGTGCGCCGCCCGGACGTGCGACAGGCCGAGGCCGAGCTCGCGGCGGCGAACGCGAGCATCGATGCCGCGCGCGCAGCGACCCTGCCCTCGCTGCGGCTCACCGGCAGCATCGGCAGCGACGCACGGTCAGTGTCGGATCTTTTCAGCGGACCGGCGGCGATCTGGTCGCTCGGCGCTTCGCTCGCGCAGCCGCTTTTCGACGGCGGTCGCCTGCGCGCGCGAGTTGGCGAAGAGCAGGCGCGCGGCGAACAATCCTTGTCCAACTACCGAAAAGTGGTCGCCACGGCGGTCGCCGATCTGCGCGAGGCCTATGCCAATCTCGACCTCACCGAGCAGGCCTTCATCGCCGAGCGCAATCGCGTCGTCTCCCTCTCGCGCGCGCACGACCTCGCGCAGCGCGGCCACGGTGCCGGCGCGCTCGGCTACCTCGATCTTCTCGACGCGGAACGCAATCTCTACAACGCGCAGCTGCAGCAGGTGAGCGCGTACCGCGACCAACTCATCGGCCAGGTGTCGGCATTCAGGGCGCTTGGCGGCGGCTATTCCCCTAACCGGAGCTCCTCATGAAGAAGTCCATCCTCGTCATATCCATCGGCGCCATCGTGAGCGGCGTGAGCGTCTTCGCCCTGTATAGCGGCGAGCCCAAGGCCGCGCAGAAACCGGCCGGCCCGGTGCCCAGCGTCACCGTCGGACTGGTCGCTCCCGAAGCGACCAACTTCGCCAAGACCATCGCAGCGACCGGCAGCGTCCACGCGCGCGACGAGCTCATCATCGGCTCTGACGCCTCCGGTGTGCGGCTGCTGGAGGTGCTGGTTGACGTGGGCAGCTCCGTGCGCAAGGGTCAGCTCCTCGCGCGCGCCGACGATGCTCAGCTCCAGGCGCAGCACGCGCAGCAGGCCGCCACGGTCAAGCAGGCGCGGGCCGAGTACGCGCAGGCGCTCGCGAATCAGGAGCGCGCAGAGCGCCTGGTCGGGTTTTTCAGCGAGGAGACCATCGAGACGCGGCGCACGTCGGCGGCCACTGCCGCGGCCAAGGTCGAGCTCGCGATCGCGCAGCTCGCCGAGCTCCAGGTACGCATCAACCAAACCCGGGTCTACGCGCCGAGCAGCGGCGTCATCTCCAGGAAAACGGCCACCGTCGGCGCCGTAGTACAGCCCGGCAACGAGTTGTTCCGGTTGATGCGCGACGCAGAGCTCGAGTGGCGCGCGGAGCTGCCGAGCCACTCGCTTGCGCAAATCCAGACCGGCGCGGTGGCGCGCATCGTGCTCGACAACGGCGACGCGGTGCATTCGGTCGTGCGCCTGGTGGCGCCGACTATGGATAGCGCCACGCGGAACGGCGTCGTCTATGTAGCTTTGCCGCGGGGAACCGCCCTGAAGCCCGGTGCGCACGCACGCGGCGAGATCCTCATCGAGCAGGCCGAAGGTCTCTCGATCCCCGAGTCGGCGCTCGTCACGCGCGACGGCAACGCGTTCGTCTTTACGCTCGATGGAGAAAAAGCGCGCCTCACGCCGGTCGTGCCCGGCGCGCGCCAGCGCGGCCGCGTGGAGATCCGCGCCGGCCTGCAATCGCAGGACCGCGTCATCGGCGCGGGCGCCGGCTTCGTCAAGGACGGCGATCTCGTCAGAATCGGAGGCAAATCGTGATTCAGAACATTTCCGCGGCATCGATCCGCAAGCCGATTCCGGCGATCGTCCTCTTCATCCTGCTCACGTTCGCGGGGATGCTCGGCTTCAAGAAGCTTGGCATCAACCAGTTCCCGGACGTCGACATCCCCTACGTCACAGTCAGCGTCACCGACACGGGCGCCGCGCCGGCGGAGATGGAAACGCAGGTGACGCGGATCATCGAGAACTCGGTCGCCACGGTCGGCGACGTCGTGCACATCATGTCCACGGTGTCCGACGGCGTCTCGACCACGACCGTGGAATTCGTGTTCGGCAAGGACATCGACCGCGCGGTGACCGATGTGCGCGACGCGGTGACCCGCGTGAAAAGCGAGCTTCCGGGCAGCGCGAACGAGCCGGTGATCACGCGCTCGACGACCACCGGCGGGCCGATGCTCACCTATACAGTCAAGGCGAGCGGCAAGACGGCCACCGAGCTTTCCTGGTTCGTCGATAACGACATCTCGAAGACGCTCCTCACCATCCCCGGCGTCGGCCAGGTGAAGCGCGTGGGCGGCGTCGACCGCGAAATCGCGGTCACGCTGAAGCCCGAACGGCTCGCGGCGTACGGCATTACCGCCGCCGAAGTAAGCCGTCAGCTGAAAAGCACGAACCAGGACATGCCGGGCGGCAAGGCGACCGTGGGACGCATGGAGCAAAGCATCCGCACGCTGGGCGCCGCGCAGACTGTGGCGACGCTGCGCGACATGCAGATCACGCTGCGCGACGGCCGCGCGGTGCGCCTGTCGGACCTCGGCTCGGTCGAGGATTCGTTCGCCGAGCCGACGCAGGACGCCTACGTGAACGGCGAGCGCGTGGTCGCCTTTCAGGTGCTGCGCGCCGTGGGATCCTCTTCCGTGGACGTGGCGAAGAAAGTCGAAGCCGCGATCGCCAAGCTCTCCGAGGAACACAAAGCCTTTGAGATCAAGTTGTTCACGTCCACCGTCGATTTCACGCTCGAGTCCTACTGGGCATCGGTGGAAGCGCTGTGGCTCGGCGCCCTCCTCGCCGTGGTGGTGGTGTTCTTCTTCCTGCGCGACTGGCGCGCGACCTTGATCTCGGCGATCGCGATGCCGCTCTCGGTGATCCCGACCTTCTATTTCATGTCGTGGCTCGGCTTCACGCTGAATCTCATCACGCTGCTCGGTCTATCACTCGTAGTCGGCATCCTGGTCGACGACGCGATCGTGGAAGTCGAGAACATCGTGCGCCATATCCGCATGGGCAAGACCCCGATGCAGGCGGCGCTCG
>JAICPQ010000169.1 GCA_025929745.1 Burkholderiales bacterium
ATCTCCTTCATGAGCTCCGGTGAACCCTCCGGAACCACGACGACTGTTCTCTCGAACCGTCCCCCGTGCTTCTTCATGACTTGAGCGGCGTGCGCCTCATAGGCGCGAAACTTGTCAATTGCCTCCCGCCGCACGGTAAGAATCGCAACGAGGGTCATCGGGCCTGGGGACGCGGCGGAGGCTGGAACGCGCAGTTATGCCGCGGCATGTTCTCGGGGAGTTGAACAAACACTACATTGACGAGCGCATCTCCAAGAACACGGGTGCGGTGACCTTTGCCCGTCGTGTCCTCAAGCAGAATTAAGCTGCCCGAGCAGAACTGCCGGACCTGCATTTGGCTGGACCAATGCGAGCGGACGTCGCAACACACGCGTGTGTAGTTCACTTCGTTCCCCTCCCTATGCAGCGGCAGGTTCTAACTCAGCGGCATAATGTCCATGTTTAGGCGTGTTACGCGGCTGGCATGCGCGGGCGCGTTACCAGGCAGCCGGGCGTGCGAGCTTCGCGCCCGGCCACGCATCGGGGCGGCTGCGCGCGTACTGCGGCGGGTAGTCGAGCGGCACGCCGAAGCGCTCGGCGGCGTGCCAGACCCAGCGTGGGTTGTCGAGAAAAGCGCGCGCCATCGCCACCATGTCGGCCTTCCCCGAGGCAAGGATGTCCTCGGCCTGCGCCGGGTCGGCGATCATGCCGACCGCGCGCGTTTGAACTCCCGCTTCCTTGCGGACTCGCTCTGCGAACGGGACCTGATAGCCCGGCGTCACGGGAATCTTCTGATGAGAGACGGTGCCGCCGCTCGACACGCAGACGAAGTCGACGCCCGCGCGCTTGAGCTCGCGCGCGTACGCAACCGCATCCTCAATATGCCAACCGCCTTCGGCCCAATCGCTGCCGTTGATGCGCGCACCGAGCGCGCGCTCCTTCGGCCACACCTCGCGCACCGCGCGGGTCACCTCGAGCGGGAAACGCATGCAATTGCGGCCGTACTCGTCCTTTCTTTGGTTGGAGAGCGGCGACAGGAACTGCTGGAGCAGATAGCCATGCGCTGAATGCAGCTCGAGGACGTCGAAGCCGATGCGCTTCGCGCGCTCCGCGGCGGCGACGAAGGCGTCCACGACCGATCGGATCTCGCCCGGGGAAAGCTCGTGCGGCACATGCCATCCGTCGGCGAACGGTATGGCCGAAGGCGCCAGGGTCTGCCACGGTGATTCGTCCGGCCCGAGCGGCTTTCCGCCCTTGAACGGCGGATGCGTGGAGGCTTTGCGCCCCGCGTGTCCGATTTGAATTCCGACCGGATTCTTCGTGATGCCGCGATAAACCTTCACCACGCGCGCCATGGCGGCTTCGTTGTCGTCGCTGTAGAGGCCGGTGCAGCCGTGCGTGATGCGCCCTTCGGGCGTGACGCCGGTCGCCTCCACGACGAAGAGGCCCGCGCCCGAGACCGCGTAGGTGCCGACGTGCATGACATGCCAGTCGGTCATCGACCCGTCATGCGCCGAGTACTGACACATGGGCGAGACGACGATGCGATTGGGAAGCGTAATGCCGCCGAGATCGATCGGCGTGAACAGCTTAGGGCGCGCGGACAGAGATATTTCTTTCTTTGAAAGCTGTCCTCAACGCCGCGGCGAATGCCGCGGCTCCGGGTTGATCGCCGTGCAGGCACAGCGTGTCGGCGGCGACCGGCACGCGCTTGCCCGAGAGGCTGGTGACGTAGCCCTCCTCGATCATCGCGAGCGCCTGTTTTACCGATTTCGCGGCGTCCTCGATCATGCCGCCGGGCTTGTCGCGCGGCGCGAGCGTGCCGTCGTCCGAATACCCGCGGTCGGCGAACACCTCGCCGCATACGGGAATTGCGGCGCGCTTCGCAATTTCGTAGTTCTTGCTCTTGGAGAGCACATACAGCATGCAACCAAGATCCTTCGCGGCGCGCACCATGGCGTCGGAAAGCCCCTCGTCGTTCGCCGCCATGTTGTAGAGCGCGCCGTGGCACTTGATGTGATGGAGCTTTGCGCCGGCCGCGCGCGCGAAGCCCTCGACCGCCCCGGCCTGGTAGACGACAAGGTCGTACATCTCCTGGGGCGAGATCTTCATCGGCCGGCGGCCGAAGCCCTGGATATCGGGAAGCGACGGATGCGCGCCGATCGCGACGCCGTGGTCGAGCGCGAGGCGCACGGTCTTGCGGATCGTCGCCGGATCGCCGCCGTGGAAGCCGCAGGCGATGTTCGCCGAGCTGATGTGCGGCATGACCTCGCCGTCCGCGCCCATCTTCCAGGCGCCGTAGCTCTCGCCCATGTCGCAGTTGAGATCGATCGTCTTCATTTCACTTGCGCTGGTATTCCCATGCGATGCCGCGCAGCGCCGCATTCAGGCGTTCGCGCGCGTCGCGCCTGAGCTCGGTCGCCATCTCCAGGCTGCACTTCGCGAAGTGCACCTTGCCGCCCGGCGCGAGCTGCGCGAGGCGCGCCACGTCGGCCGAGGCGATCTCGGCGATGCGCGGATAGCCGCCGGTCGTCTGATGATCGGCCATGAGCGCGATCGGCACGCCGCTCGGCGGCACCTGCACCGAGCCCAGGCAGGTCGGCCCGGATAGTATCTCATCGGCTTCCGGGCGGCCGAGGGGCGGGCCGCTTAGGCGAAAGCCCATGCGGTTCGAATCGGGCGCGACGCTCCACACCGTGTCAAAAAACGCGCGCTGCGAGTTCGAATCGAAGCTCGGGAAATGCTGGCCCTCGATCACGTGCACGAGGATCGGCTCGCGATCCGGCACTGTGAGCGGCCGCGCCGACCATTTCACCGTAGCGTCCTTCGTTTTCTTGAGCGAAGTGAAGCGCTCGACCGCCTGAGGCTCGCGCAGCGGCAGGACGTCGCCGTGTTTGAGCGCGCGGCCTTCCAGCCCGCCGAAGTGTCCCGGGAGATACGTGCTGCGGCTGCCGAGCACCGGCTCGACCGCAAAGCCGCCCGCGACCGCGAGGTAGGCACGCGCGCCGCGCGCCGCGCGTCCGACGTTGAAGCGCGTGCCCTTACGCGCGAGCACCGGACGGTTGTGCGGGAAGCTCGATTGGAATTCCGCCCCGCACACCGCGACAAGCGTGTCTTCCTCGAAAAGGATCTCCGGGCCAATCACGGTCATCTCGAGCGCGGCCTCGTCGAGTGCGTTGCCCACGAGCGCGTTCGCGAGAGTGAGCGACACCTTGTCCATGGCCCCGCCGGGGCACAGACCCACGCGCTGAAAGCCATGGCGCCCATAGTCCTGCAGGGTCGTGAGCAAACCAGGGCGCAAGACCTTGACTGTCATTTTTGCTTCTCGAGCTCGAGGAACTCCTCGCGGCCGATCGCGCGGAAACGCACGCGGTCGCCGGGCCAGAGCAGGCTGGGGCGGCTGCGCTTCGCATCGAAGAGCACTCTGGGCGTGCGCCCAATTACATTCCATCCGCCCGAGATCGCGTACGGGTAGACCACGGTCTGCTCGTTCGCGATCGCTACCGAGCCCGCCGGCACCACTGCGCGCGGCGAAGCACGCCGCGGCACGGCAAGCTTGGCATGCAGCCCGCCCATGTACGCATGCCCGGGCGCGAATCCCATCATGAGCACGCGGTACTCGCCCGCCTCGTGCAGCTGGCAAACCTCCTCCGGCTCGAGCTGCGCCTTCTTCGCCACTTCCTTGAGATCCAGCGCGAACTCGGGCTCGTAGCACACCGGCAGCTCGACCTCGCGTCCGGCATCGTCCTTCATCTCCAGGCTCTCCTTGAGCGAGCCGTTGACGATCTCGAGGGCCGCCTCGAGCGGCTCGGCCGGAAACCCCTCGTGGTCCGGATCGAAGTGCAGCGCCACGCCGCCCAGCGCCGGCACCACGTCCCGGATCCACGGCACCTTCTGCTTGAGGATGAGGAGCGCGAGCCGCTGCACGACGCTGTTCACCTCGAGGTCGAGCGTCGTCGAGAACTCGATGTACGCCGCCGAGTCGCCGAGCGGCACGACGGCGAGAGGTCGCGGTTTAGCCAGTCCTATTCGCTCCGCACAAAACCGATACCTCGACGGTTTCCTTGCACTGGCGGCCGAACAAGCTCGCGAATCGCGTCGAAAACCGCCTTGAATTGCCGATCCCCAGGGCATCCCGAAGACCGACGAACGCCCGGACCACATATAGGCTCACATGCACGGCTAGCGCGGTATTCAATACCGATGCGGCCATAAGGGCTCCGTGCTCGGTGAACGCATACGGCATGGTGGGCGAATATTTGAGCCTGGCGAGGTGGTCACAATTTGCAACCACCTCGTCTCGCTCTGCGCGCGTAAGTTGAAACACAAAGTCCGGCGGAAAGCGCTTCTTATTCCTATTGACCTGCTGATTCAGCCGTTTAGTGGTCACTCCGTATAGCGAGGCCAGGTCCGCGTCGATGAGCGCCTTATGTCCGCGAATAACAAGAATTCGCCGTGCAATGGCGAACGATGACATTGCCGTGCCGGTATCTGGCCCAGCCCTGATGACACTCTCCTAATCGTTGGGACCCTTAGGGACAGCAACGCCGATCATCGAGTCGCGGTTGACCAGACCGGCCAGACGCTCCTCGCTCCAGCCCTCGGTGCCCGCTGGGCGCATGGGGATAACGATGTAGCGCATATCGGCGGTGGAGTCGTGCACCCGGATCTGTATGCGGTCCGGAATCTTCAGCCCGAATTCGGCGAGCACCGCGCGCGGCTCGCGCACCATGCGCGAGCGGTAATTGCGCGACTTGTACCACTCGGGCGGGATACCGAGCAGCATGCGCGGATAGCACGAGCACAGCGTGCAGACGATCGCGTTATGCACCTGCGGCGTGTTCTCCACCGCGACGAGCTTGAGCGCTGGCACGTCCAGGCCCAGCTCCTCGCACGCCTTCGTGCCGTTTTCGAGCAGGCGTTTCTTGTATTCCGGATCGACCCAGGCGCGCGCCACGACTTTCGCGCCGCGCTCGGGCGTGCGCTTGCGCATGTCTTCGACTGCGGCATTCACCTGCTCCTCGGTGACGATGCCCTTCTCCACGAGCAGCTCGCGCAGGCTCACTTCCATCAACTGGAAATAGCTGAGCGGCCGATAGGGTCCTTGGTCTTCCTTCATGCTTTCTCGAGCCAGTGTTGAAAGATCTCCACTTCCACGACGTCGGCGGCGCTGCCGTTGTAATCGGGCCAGACGTCCTTTTGCGCGAAGCGCACCCGGTAGAGCGGCACGGGCGGCAGGCCGTCGCGCATCTGCGCCAGCTCTTCCGGATTCGGAAACGCGCCGCAAATGCGCTCGACGGTGCCGGTGCAGCCGCGGATGTAGAACGGCGTGCGCACGTGGCCGAGCGGATAGGCATTGAGCACCTTGACGCGCTCGCCCGGTTTAAACCTTGGTTCGACCATTCACTTCGGCCATCTTGCGCGCGAGCTCTTCGGTGGTAATCACGCCGCGCTGGATCAGCGTCTGCGTGATCGAGCTCACCCAGCGATCGTAGTAGTTCATCTTGTCGTACGCATCGGGCGGCAGCGCCTCGATGTTCTTGCGCAGCTCGTCCACCGTGATGAGCCGCTTCGGTCCCTCGATGCCACCGAGGATCATCATGAGCGCGTCGACTCGGCGCTCCCAGAGCTCGTAGTCGTGCTCTTCGGGCTGCACCCGCCCAGCCCGCTCGCCGCCCATGTCGTGATGGCCGCGCGCGCCCACCTCGGACATCTTGCGGGCGAGCTCGGGCGTCGTGACGATGCCGCGCTCGATCAGGCTTTGCGCGAGCGACATGAGCCAGCGCTCGTAGTAGCTCATGCTGTCGTACAGCTCGGGCGGCAGCGCCTCGATATTCTTGCGGCGCTGATCGACCGTAAGGAGCTTCTTCGTGCCGAGAATGACCGCCAGAGCATCGATACGACGCTCGAACTCCGAGCAATCGTGCTCGGTGCGCTCCACCTTTCCCGCCGGACGCCCGCCGAGATCGTGATGCTGCCGCTCGATCACGCGACCCACTCCGAAACCGGCGCGCGTGCCTCGTGCAGCGGCTGGCAGACCACGTCGACCAGCGTGGGCCCGGCCTGCGCGGTCGCTTGCTTCAATGCTTCCTGCAATTTGCCCGGCTCGAACACGCGCCAGCTCTTCACCCCGAACGCTTCGGCGACGCGCGCGTGGTCGGTCACGCCGAAGTCGACGGAGAAGTAGCGGCTGTCGTAACCCGACTTCTGGCCGGCCTTGATCCAGCCGTAGACCGCGTTCGAGATCACCACGAACGTAATCGGAAGCTTG
>JAICPQ010000195.1 GCA_025929745.1 Burkholderiales bacterium
GCAGGATTTCGGCTTCGCCGGCTGCGACTGCCCGGCAATGCAGGCGCGCAGCTCGCGCGCGACCGGCGGATAGTAAGTCCAGCCCTTGTTGAGGTTGGGGAGCGCGAGCTCGACCTCTTTCCACTTCGGATGCCCCTTCGCCTGCAACACGGGGAAGTTGCTGCAAAGCGAGCGCGCGAAACGAACCAGATGATCGACGGTGGACTGCAGGTTGTAGTCGTAGGTGACAAGGAACGCGCCGACCGAAATGGTGGTGAAGTTGTCCTTCAACAGGTTCGGGTAGCTCGCCTGGCGCACCGTTGAGGGTGCATAAACCGTGAGCGGACGCTTGCTCGAGGGATGGGACGGATCGAACTTCAGGAGCTTGATGAACTGCTGCGCCTCGGGCTTCATGTTGGCAATGATCGGCGCCGGCTGTCCGGCCGCCACCACCGCGACGTCGATCGACTTGTCGGTGATCAGCTTGATGAGCGCCTCGTCGTTCGGCATGTAGGTCGCGTTCGCTTCTGGCATCGTCCGGTCGAACATCATGCGGTAGAGCGTATGCGTGATGAAAGCGGCGCCGCTGCCGACCAGTCCGCCGTTGATTCTTGCGTCTCGGAGCTCGTGCAAATAGTTGAAGGGTGCGTCTGAACGCGCGATGTAGTGAATTTCGGTGTTGTAGAGCGGCAGGATGACGCGCAGGGGACCGATGATCCTGGCCGCTTCGCGCACACCGCCCGCGGCGCGATCGACGAAAGCCTGGTACACGTCAGCTTGCACGATCGCCAACTTCACGCCGGGCGCCTCACGCAGCAGCCGGATATTGGCGGCCGATCCGTCCGTCGGCACTACCTCGAGCGCGATATCGGCCTGCGGGGCGACGAATTTCGCGAGGTCCGCGCCGATCGCGAAATAGGTGCCGCGCTTGTCCGCGGTGACGATCTTGTATTCGGCCGCGCCTTGCGCGTGCGCCGCGATGGCGAGCGCGGCCAGCGCCGGGAAAACGTGCCGTTTCATTTCGCCGCCTTGCTGATCCGGGAAGCGCATAGGCCGAGCGCGGCAATGCTTTCTGGGCAATCGCTCGGAGCCGCGACGGGCTGAGGCGCGGGCACCACGGCCGGAGCGGCCGCGGCGCTCAGCGGCACAGGGGCGGTCTCGCGAAGCGTATGCGTCACTGCCGGCGGGCGGGATACGGCGGTTGCGGCCGTAGGCTTTGTTGCTGGAACTGCGGCGCTGCGTACGGTAGCGGACGCAGGCGGCTGCGCAACCGGCGGCGGTGCCGGCGTAATCGGCCGCTCGACCGGGCCGGCCGGTTCCGGGACTGCAGGCGCGACCATATTTGCCTGTTCCGGCGCGAATCGCCAAGCGTTCGTGTAGGCGAGATAGGCCGTTCCGGCGCCCACGACCAGTACGCCGGTCCCGATAAGCTTGCGCGCGTGGCGAACATGCCAGGGCGCCGGGACCACGGTTGCCGGCTGTTCGAAGCGTCGTTCGGCGCGGAACTCCGCAGGATGACTAATGGTAATTTTAGGTGCGTCGATGAGCGGCTCCTGCGCACCGCGCGAGGGAAGCCCGGCCTCAGCGCGATGGCGCATCATGCGGTCCACGAGCGCCTCGAAATTCGCGAGGTCGTCCTCGGGCAGTGGCTTGAATGCATTGGATTGAGACGGGCGTTGCTGTGGTTCCACCTTGGGTTGCCTCCCGCGGAGTTATTTTATTCGCCCGTGCGAGGTACCGCGAGGGGTCGCACCCTAAGGACTAGTCCTTGTCGCGAACCTGTCATCGCCGGTTTCTATACTGGACCAATCGTTCCCTGGGGCTTGCCCGATCGCCGAGCGTCGCGGCGATAGCACGCCGGGTTCGGCATCCCCACGGACGACCCGCGACTCGTGGTCTTTTTCCTGGCGTTGCGCGCGCTGGGCGCTTAACGTGACGGCTCGTTCCGAAGGGCTGCCCGACACGCCGAGCTCGCACATAGCGCGCCGGGGTCGGCAGGCCCGTCGGGCGAAGCCCGGCCCTAAGCCTGGCGCGGCGCCAGCGTCCCGATCTTCACGTTCTCGTTGCGCGGCTCGTCCCAGTATTCGGCTTTGTCGATGCGCACCTCGAGGAGCGCGAGATCCGGGTCTTCCAGTCCGCGTGGAAACCAGCGGTCCAGGTTCGCCGTCCAAAGCTCGCGCATGCGCTCGGCGTCGCGCACGACGCGCGCGGTACCTGAAATGGACGCGAAATCCTCATCGCGCGGATCGGCGTAGCTCAGATTCACCTGGTGGTCGCCCGCTTCGGCGCGCGCGGACTTCGGTGAATGCGCCTGCGTGAAGAACCATAATCGGCCTTCGCGATCGACTTCGACGGTTTCGAGCGGACGGCTGCGCAGGGAACCGTCGGGCTCGATCGTGGTCAGCATGCCGATTTTCATCTGCCGCACCAGCGCGGCGAGCCGAGCGAGCTCTTCGCTCTTCTGTTTCGCAACTTTCATGGATTTGCCTCCTCGTTAACCCGGAGCAAGGAAAGTGCCGTTTAAAGGGGGACAAGGAGGTAACACCCATGCAAAGCTTGAAAAAAGTCGCAGTGGCCGTATCGGTTGCCTTCGGCTCCGCCGCCTACGGGTCGGTTGCGGAAAAGCCGAGCACGCTCGCCGACCAGCAATCGGTCGCGGTAACGATCTATAACGAAAACCTCGCGCTCGTGAAGGACCAGCGACGCGTCGGCTTCGAGGCCGGGCGCAACCGCCTCGCGCTACGCGAGGTGAGCGCCCGGATGCGCCCCGAGACCGCGCTGCTACGCAGCCTTTCGCACCCGGGCTCCCTCACGCTCCTCGAGCAGAATTTCGATTTCGATCTGCTGACGCCGGCCAAGCTGCTTGAAAAGTATGTCGGACGCGAGGTGCGCATCGTGCGCGTGCATCCGCAGACGGGCGCCGAGTCGATCGAGACGGCGTTCGTCCTTGCCGCGAACAACGGCGTGGTGATGCGCATCGGCGATCGCATCGAAACCGGCCTGCCTGGGCGCATCGTTTACGACGGCGTGCCCGCTACGCTGCGCGACCGGCCCACGCTCATCAGCGAGCTCGACGCGACCCGCGGCGGCGCACAGGCCGTTGAGCTCTCGTACCTGACCGGCGGGCTCGCCTGGAAAGCCGACTATGTCGCCGAGCTGAACGCAGCCGACAGCGCGCTCGATCTCAATGGCTGGGTGACACTCACCAATACGAGCGGCACCGCTTATCCGAACGCCAGGCTGCAGCTCGTCGCCGGTGACGTGAACCGCGTGCGCGACGAGATGCGCCTCGCCGCCAGAGCGGACAAGATGCGCGAAGCGTCCGCCGCCGCGCCGGCCTCGCAAATGGCGCAGGAGGCGCTCTTCGAGTACCACCTGTACACGCTCGCCCGCCCGACGACGATTGCCGACAACCAGACGAAGCAGGTGGCGCTGCTGGGCGCGCAGGGCGTGCCGGTGGTGAAGGAGCTCGTGCTCCACGGAGCCGACTATTACTACCGCTCAAGCGTCGGCGGCATCGGCCAGAAGATGAAGGTCGGCGTCTTCGTGCAGCTCGAGAATCGCGAGTCCTCGCGCCTCGGCATGCCGATGCCAAAAGGCGTGGTGCGCGTCTACAAGAAGGACAGCGCCGGCAACGCGCAATTCGTCGGCGAGGACCGCATCGATCACACGCCGAAGAATGCGACCGTGCGCCTGAAACTCGGCGAAGCGTTCGACGTGACTGCGGACAAGAAGCAGACCGATTTCAAGCGCCGCGAGCCCACCAACCGGGCGAGCTACGTGTTCGAAAGCGCCTACGAGATCGTGTTGAAGAACGCGAAGAAGGAAGCAACCACCGTGGTGGTGCGCGAGCCGGTGCCGGGCGACTGGACCATGCTCGAGGAAACGCAGCGCCACGCGAAGGTGGCCGCCGGCACCGCGGAGTGGCGTGTCCGCGTGCCGGCGGAGGGAAGCGCTACGCTGCGCTACCGCGTGCTAGTGCGCTACTGACGTCAGTGCGCCAGTGGCTGGATCAGACGAAGTAATTGCGTCCGGCGACCGCGTCGACCTTGAGAACCGCGTCGTTCTCCGTCTTGGACACAATCGTGTGGCTGCCCGGATCCACTTCCAGCAAACGGAACGTCTTCGATGCCGCTGTCATTTGTGGAACTGCGTCGCGGATTGTGCCTTAGGCGGCACGTCATAGGAGCTCATGAGCTCATCGACCACCGCGTGGAAGCCGTCCCAGGGCGCCTCGCGGAAGCTGTGGTTGCGCACGATGAACGAGGCGCCGGCGTAGAACTTCTCATACTGGAGGTGCCGGCCGGCGAATTCCGAGCCGATGAGATCCCAGGCGAGCTTGTAGAGCTTCATTCTTTCCAGTGCGGCGAGCTGCGGCGTCTGCCAGTACGCCTCGAACATCTGGCGCAGCTTGGGCTCGTGCATCACCGTCACGTCGGCGGGCATCTGGAAGATGCCGCCGCCGCACAGCTCGCGCAGCGCGTCGATGATCTGCGAGTGGCTCTCGGTGCACCAGTTGAGCGCGGCATACATGTAGCGCCGGTTGAAGGTCTTGAAGCCCGCCGGCCAGTCCTCGGCGTCCTGGATCTGGCCGGCGATCATGCCGCCGAGCGCCGCCTCCAGCGCCGCGAACCGCCCCAAGACTTCCCGCACGGCCGGGACTTCGTGCGCGCCGGAAGCCTGCGCGATCTTGCTCGCGAGGCCGACGATCAATCCCATCTTGGCGTGGAAGCGCACGTTCGACTGGTGGTTGCCGTAGCAGTGGCCTGGCGTCTTGATGTAGATCTCGCGCGCGAGCACGGCATCCATGTGCACGAACACGCGCTCCCAGGGCACCTTCACGTTGTCGCACATCACCATCGAGTCGGTTTCGTCGAAGCGCCATGCAAGCGGGTTCTCGAACTCGCAGGGCGCGTGACGCTCGAAAGGCTTGCGCGACCAGAGCGTCACGCCCGGCGCGTTCACCGGGATCGCGCAGGTGATGGATTCGGGTAACTGATTCGGCGCGAGCGGAATGAGGTTGCCGATCCAGATTTCGTTCGCAAACACCGCTCCCGTGGCGAGCATCTTCATGCCGGAAATCACCACGCCGTCGTCGTCTTCGCGCACCACGCGCAGCGTCGGCACCGGGATGTTCTGCTTCACGTAGAACTCCGGGTTGCGCGCGGCCTGCGGCGGTATGACGGCATAGACGCCGTAGACATCGTTCCGCCGCATGTGCTCGTA
>JAICPQ010000292.1 GCA_025929745.1 Burkholderiales bacterium
GCATCGGGCACCTCTTCGCCGCCGGCATCCTGCCCGGCATCCTCGCCACGGTGCTCCTCTGCCTCGCGGTCCGATACGTCGCCTGGCGCAATCCGGGGGCAGCGCCGCGCGGCGAGCGCATGTCCTGGAAGGAACGTTTCGCCACGCTCGAGGGACTCGGCTGGTTCGTCGCCGTCGGCGTCGCGGTCATCGGTGCGGCGCAGCTGCGCTGGTTGCCCGCCGATGACGCCGCGGTGCTCGGCGCGCTCGCGGTGTTTGGCCTTTCTCTCATCTACAAGGGGATCACGAGCGTGGTGGCGCTCTTTGCGCTGGTGATGGGCGGCATCTACGGCGGCGTCTTCACCGCGGTGGAAGGCGCCGGCGTCGGCGCTTTCGGCGCGATGGTGTTCGCTCTCGCGCGGCGCTCGCTATCGTGGAAAGGCCTTTACGGCGCGCTGCTTGAGAGCGCGCGCACCACGTCCATGCTTTTCCTCATTCTGATCGGCGCCCTGATGTTCGCCGAGTTCGTCAACATCACCTCGATGCCCGACGACTTGAAGAACTTTGTGACGCGCCTGAGAATCAGCCCGATCCTGGTGGTCGCCGTCATCATGATGATCTACGTGCTGCTCGGTACCGCGATGGAGGAGCTCTCGATGATCCTGCTCACGGTGCCGATCTTCTTCCCGCTCATCGTGCATATGGGGCTCGACCCGATCTGGTTCGGCGTGCTCATCGTGGTGGTGGTCGAGATCGGCCTCATCAGCCCGCCGGTCGGCATGAACCTCTTCGTGCTCAACACCCTTCTGCCGCAAGTGCCGACGCGCACGATTTTCTACGGCGTGCTGCCGTTCATGACCGCCGACTGCGTACGCCTCGCGATTCTCATTTCCTTTCCCGTCATTTCTCTCTACCTCCCGAGCTTAATGAAGTGAAATGAGGCAATGAAACAGGACTTCATCGAGCGCGTGAACCGCGAAATGGCCGAGGATCTCCCGGCTCTGAAAGGAACCACGGCGCAGCTCCTCGCGACGGCCTGTCGCATCCTCGCCGCCGAAGGCCACGAGTCTGGCCTCGCCGGCCAGGTCACGGCGCGAGCCGAAAAGCCCAATACCTGGTGGACGCTCGAGTTCGGCTATGGCTTCGACGAGGCAACCGCCGGCCGCGTGGTGCTCGTCGACGAGGATCTCAAGCCCCTGTCCGGCGGCCGGCCCAATCCGGGCGTGCGCTTCCACGTCTGGATCTATCGGAAGCGTCCGGACGTTCAGGCCGTCATCCACACGCACGCGCCGTACGCGTCGGCGCTCGCCGCCACCGGGCAGCCGCTGAGGACAATCCATATGGATAGCGCGATGCTCCACGGCACCGCGCATCTTCCCGACTGGCCGGGCGTTCCGGTCGCCGACGACGAAGGCCGCATCATCTCCGGGGCGCTCGGCGAGGCGAAAACCATCCTGCTCGCGAATCACGGCCTGCTCGCGACCGGAACGAGCGTCGAGGAGGCCGCGTATCTCGCGGTGTTCTTCGAGCGCGCAGCGCGCATGCAGCTCCGCGCGATGAGCGCCGGCGGCTTCAAGGAAGTGAAGCGCGAGCTCGCCGAAGAAGCGCGCGACTTCCTCCTGCAGCCCTCTATCGTGCGCGGGACCTTCGCTTACTGGTCGCGCCGCTATGCGTGACCGCGCCAAGGTGCGCCGAGCCAACCTGCGCGGCATACTTTTCGAGCACGCCTGAAAGCGCACGCTTCGGCGGTTTGGCCGTCCGCTTGTTCAATTCCGCCTTGGAAAGCCGCACGTCGAGCGTTCCGGCGCGAGCATCGATGCGGATGCGATCGCCGTCGCGCAGAAGCGCGAGCGGTCCGCCCGCCCATGCTTCCGGCGAGACGTAGCCCACCATCATTCCGCGCGTCGCGCCGGAGAAGCGGCCGTCGGTGAGAAGCGCAACCTTCTCGCCCATGCCTTGACCGTAGATGAGCGCGGTCACTCCGAGCATCTCGCGCATCCCAGGGCCGCCCTTCGGCCCTTCGTAGCGGATCACCAGCACCTCGCCCGGTTGGTACTTTCTTTTCTTCACCACCTCGGCGCACGCCTCCTCTGAGTCGAAGACGCGCGCGGGCCCCTCGAAGACGAGGGACTTGAGTCCGGCCACCTTGATGAGCGCGCCGTCGGGCGCGAGATTTCCCTTCAGCACGACTAGGCCGCCGGTTTTCAGGATCGGTTCGGCACGCACCACGCTCCCGTCGGCGCCGGCGCGCCGTTCAAGCTCGTCGGCGAACGTACGGCCGGATAGGGTAAGGCACTCGCCGTGGAGCGCTCCGCGGCGCAGGAGCTCTTTCAGCACCACCGACAC
>JAICPQ010000010.1 GCA_025929745.1 Burkholderiales bacterium
GAAGAAGTCGAAGGACTTCAGGCGCTGCGTGGAGAGGCAGGCGCTGTGCACGGCGATGTGGTCGCGGTGGAACTCGCAAGCGCTGTGCGTGTAGAGCGCCGCGGGCGCGACCTCGCGCACCAGCGAATCGAGCATGTTGACGAGCTGATAGCTCTTGATATCGTCGATGCGCTGACAGCTGTCGTCCATCAGCACGCGCAGCTCGCAGCCGAGGATCTCGGCGGCGCGCGCCGCCTCGCTGCGGCGCGTCTCGAAATCGGCCGGCACGGAGACCACGGCCATCACCACGCGCGCGCCGTTCCGCGCAAGGCGCGCCAGCGTGCCGCCGATCGCGAGCTCGAGGTCGTCCGGGTGCGCGCCGATCGCGAGCACCGTCTGCCCGAAGTAGCGCGAGAAAAGCGAGACGCGCCGGTTATGCAGCTCTTTTGCGAGGGGTGCGTTCATGGAAAAGCCACTCGCGGCTCTGGGGGCCGCAGTTGAACAGCATGTCGATGGCCGAGAGTCCGCGCGCGAACGGCGCCTTGCCGCATTGGGGATACTCGGGGTGCGTGAATTCATGGAACGTGACGCGAACGCCGGCGCGCGCAAACGCCTCCGCGTCGAGGTAGCCGCGCGAGCCGCCGAAGCCGGCGATGAGCGTATCGCCCCCCACGGCCTTGCATATGTTCATTATCAGCTCGGCGCGCGCGCCTTCGACACCGAGCTCGCTCGAGCGCGCGAGCGGCGTGGTGATGCCATAGGCCTCGCGCAAGAGCTCGAGGCCCGCCTGGTTGATATCGACGAGGCGCTGCCATTTTGTCTCGAAGAGGCGCTGCATCGATGGCGCGTAAACATCGAAGAACGGCGCCGCGCGGTATGCGTGGCGCAGCGTGGCAAAGTGGTTTGCGGACCACCACTTGGTTCCGTCGAGACGGTTGTCGACGAGCTTGTCGACGATGCGCTCCTTCTGCGAGTTCTGCACCACCGGCACCGTGAGCCAGTGGCCCTGGTCGGCGAGGCGGATCATGGTGCGGTTCTGGTAGTTGCGCCGCTCGAACTGCACATGGTCGAGCAGCACGAAGAGATCGGCTTGCGCCATGCGGTGCAGATAACCGAGCCAGGGAAGGAAATGCGGTTGATGGATCGCGACTTTCATAGGACAGGGCAGAGTACAAAGAACTGCTGTGGTGTTCGACCGGCTCATCTTGAGCCGCTCGGCGCACACCGCTCTGCGGAGAGATCGCATGAGCGGGGTAACCTAGCTTTGTGTCATTCGACGCTCGAGCTTTCAGCCCCAAGCGCCCGCCCGCATTCGTGCTCGGCGGCCTCAATCTCACGCGCGCCGTCGGCCTGAGCGCAATCCCGGCCGTCGTCGCATCGCCCAGGCACGACTGGCCGGCGTTCGTCTCGCGCTTCGCGCACGGCACGCTCGTCCTGCCGCCGCTCGACGATCCCGCCGCGGTCACCGATGTCCTGGTTCGCGCCGGTCGCCGATTGCGCGACAGTGTCGGATGCAAGCTACCGCTCTACTACGGCGACGATGACTATCTCGCCCTGATCCAATCGAACTACGAAGCGCTCGCGCCGTATTTCGGGGTGATCCTGAACGAGCCGGAAGTGGCGCGCGCGCTCATCGACAAGGACCGCTTCGAAGGCTTCGCGCGCAGCCGCGGCCTGCCGGTGCCGCGCGCGATCGCATGGGAAGAGCTCGAGGGCTGGACCGGGCCGGTGCTCGCCAAGCCGAAGGTCAAGCTGCGCTATCACAGCTCCGCCATCTACCAGCGCCTTTTCGGCGGCGCGGGCAAGGCGCGCGTGTTCCCGAACGGCGCCGCCGCGGCCGCAATGCCGCTCGTGCGCCAGTTGCGCGAAAAGCTTCTCTTCCAGGAGTATGTGCAGGGCGACGATCGCCAGCTCTGGTCGTTCCACGGCTATGCCGATGAGAAGGGCGAGCTCCTCGCCTGGTTCGTCGGCCACAAGCTGCGCACGCACCCCGCCCTCACCGGCTGCAGCACCTTCCTCGAGCTCGTGCACAACGAGGACTGCGCGCGCGTCGGCCGCGAGATCGCCGCGCGCATTCCGCTGCGCGGCGTGTTCAAGATAGATCTCAAGCGCGACGCAGCGAGCGGCGCCTGGTACCTGCTCGAGGTGAACGCGCGCTCCAATCTCTGGCACTACCTCGGCGCGCGCAACGGGATCAGCCTGCCGCGCGTGACGTACGACTATCTCCTGCAGGGCAGGCGGCCCGGGCCGATCTCGTACCGCACCAAGTATCGCTGGGTTGCGATGCGCGGCGATTTCCGCGCCTACCGCGAGCTCAGGCAGCGCGGCGAGCTGAGCGCCGCGGGCTGGTTGCGCTCGCTCGGCGAAGCGCCGCTCGTGCACGACGTATTCGCGTGGACCGATCCCGCTCCGTTCGTGCGTCATTCGCTGCAGCAGGTGATGATGCGACTGCCACGGCTCGGCGCCCGCATGCTGCGATGGCTGTATTCGGCGTCCTAGGCGACATCCACGGCAACCGCGAGGGGCTAGTCGCGGCGCTGGATGCGCTCGAGGCGAACGGCGCGCGCCGCATCGTCTGCGTAGGCGACGTGGTGGGCTACAACGCCGACCCCGACGAATGCGTGGCGCTGGTACGCCGGCGGTGCGCACTGACCATCGCCGGCAACCATGACCTCATCGGCCTCGGTCGCCTCGACTTTCGCCGCTGCTCGAACAAAGCCGAATACTCGCTGCGCCGCACGCGCCGCGCGCTCGCACGCGAGAGCCGCGAGTGGCTCGCGAGCCTGCCGGCGCGCCATGAGCTCGAGCGCGGCGTAGTCCTCGTGCACGGCGGGGTGCGCGACGTGCAGCAGTACATGGTGACCCCTGGCATCATCCGCGACAACGCCGCGCTGCTCAGCCAAGACTTTCCCGGCGCGCGCCTCTGCCTCTTCGGCCACAGCCATGAGCAGAAGATCTATGCCGTGGACGGCGACGAAGTGCGCGAAGTGGCCGCGCAGGGCCTCGTGCAGCTCGACCGGAACGCGATCTCTTTCGTGAACCCCGGCTCGGTCGACGCCTCGCGCAAGCGCGGTGACAAGCTCGCCGAATGCGCGATCGTGGATACCTCGGCCTGGACGGTGAAATTCCTCTGCGTGCGTTACGACGCCGCGGCGACCGAGGCCAAGGCCGCCGCTCTTGGCTACCGCATCAGCCCGCTCATCGAGCGCCTGTATTCGCTGCAGCGGCGGCTCGCACGGCCGCCGCGAAGCTCATGAGCGACTCGCCACGAGCGCGGGCCGCACCTCCTCGTCGGTCACCGGTAGCTTCGATGTGCGTTCCGGCGTGACGTACTCCTGCCAGCTCTTGATCTGCAGCTCGCCGATGCTCTTCTTGGAGAGCGCCTCCACCAGTCGCTGGGCGAGCTGGATGTTGGTGATCAGGGGAATGCCGAAATCGGCGGCCTTGCGCCGGATCACGTAGTCGTTCGCGAGCTCTTCCTCGCCCGTGTGCTTCGGGATGTTGATGACGAGGTCGAATTTGCGCCCGGCGAGGTACTCGAGCGTGTTCGGCGTCTGCGGCTCGTCCGGCCAGAAGAGCTCGGTGACCCCGACGCCGTTGTCGCGCAGGAATTTGGCGCTGCCGTGGGTCGCGTACAGGTTGACGCCCATGGCGCGCAGCGTGCGCGCGCTCTCCAGGAATGAAGCCTTGTACTCGATCGGACCGGTCGAGAGCATGACGTTCTTGATCGGCAGCTTGAAGCCGACCGAGAGCAGCGACTTCAGGAACGCCTCCTCGAAGTCGTCGCCGAGGCAGCCTACCTCGCCGGTCGAGGCCATCTCTACGCCGAGCACCGGATCGGCGCCCTCAAGGCGCGTGAAGGAGAATTGCGGCGCCTTCACGCCGACGTAGTCCAGGTCCATCGCCGATCCATTCTGCACGGGCACCGGGCGGCCCATCATCACCGCGGCGGCGACATCGATGAAGTTGGTGCGCAACACCTTCGAGACGAACGGGAAGCTGCGCGAGGCGCGCAGGTTGCACTCGATCACGCTGACCTCGTTGTTTTTGGCCAGGAACTGGATGTTGAACGGCCCGTTGATCTTGAGCGCCGCAGCGATCTTCGCGGAGATCGCGCGGATGCGCCGCACCGTCTCCAGATACGTGCGCTGCGGCGGCAGCACCAGCGTGGCGTCGCCGGAATGCACGCCGGCGTTCTCGACGTGCTCGGACACTGCCTGGGCGACCAGCACGCCGTCCAGCGCAACCGCGTCCATCTCCAGCTCGCGCGCGTTCTCCAGGAACTTGGTAATCACCACCGGATGCTTAGGCGACACGAACGTTGCCTTGGTAAGGAAGCGCACAAGCTCCGCGTCGTTCGACGCAACGCCCATGGCGGCACCCGACAGCACGTAGCTTGGCCTGACCAAGACGGGATAACCCACCTTGCGAGCGAATTCCAGCGCATCGTCGTTCGACTTGAGCTCCTTCCACGCCGGCTGGAGGACGCCCAGCTCGTCGAGCAGGCGCGAGAACTTGTGGCGGTCCTCCGCCGTGTCGATGCTCGCCGCCAGGGTGCCCAGCAGCTTCACGCCCGCCTCGTGCAGGAGGAGGGCGAGGTTATTGGGCACCTGGCCGCCCACCGAGACGATCACGCCGATCGGCTTCTCGCGCCGGTAGATCTCCAGCACGTTCTCGAGGCTGATCTCGTCGAAGTACAGGCGGTCGCATTCGTTGTAGTCGGTGCTGACCGTCTCCGGGTTGCAGTTCAGCATGATGGTGCTGTAGCCCATGCGCCGCAGCGCCTGCACGGTATTGACCGCGCACCAGTCGAACTCGACCGAGCTGCCGATGCGGTAGGGGCCGGAGCCGAGGACGAGCACCGCGTTCTCGAGGCTGCCCGGCGCGACGTCATCCTCCTCGCCGTTGTAGGAGAGGTAGAGGTAGTTGGTCTGCGCCGGGTATTCGCCGGCGAGCGTGTCGATCTGCTTCACGCACGGACGCACGCCCTTCTCTTCGCGGGCGGCGCGCACACCCTCCGGCGTGCTCTTGAGCAAAGTGGCGATCTGCGCGTCGGAGTAACCCGCCTTTTTCGCCTCTGCCAACTCCGGACTCTTCTCGATGGCGACGATGCGCGCCACCTTTTGGAGGAACCAGCGGTCGATATGCGAGAGCGCGTGGATCTCGTCGATGGTAATGCCGCTCCTCAACGCCGCCATGACCGCGTAGATGCGCTCCGGCGTCGGGTCGCGCAGGATCCTGCGGACGTCCTCGAACACCGGCGGCCGCGTGTCGAGCATGCGCAGCGCCTTCTGCAGCGCTTCCTCGAACGTTCTGCCAATCGCCATCACCTCGCCGACCGACTTCATCGACGAGCCGATGTTGGGCGATGCGCCGCGGAACTTCTGCAGGTCCCAGCGCGGCGCCTTGACGACGACGTAGTCGAGCGCCGGCTCGAAGCAGGCCTTGGTGGCGCGCGTGATCGCGTTCGGCAGCTCGCCGAGATTCGCGCCAAGACCAAGCTTCGCCGCGATGAAGGCAAGCGGATAGCCGGTCGCCTTCGACGCGAGCGCCGAGCTGCGCGACAGGCGCGCGTTCACCTCGATCACGCGATAGCGGCTCGTCTTCGGGCAGAGCGCGAACTGGATGTTGCACTCGCCCACCACGCCCAGGTGGCGCACGGTGCGGATCGCGATGCTGCGCAGCATGTGGTATTCGCGGTTGGTGAGCGTCTGGCTCGGCGCCACCACGATCGACTCGCCCGTGTGGATGCCCATCGGGTCGAGGTTCTCCATGTTGCACACCACGATGCAGTTGTCGTAGCGGTCGCGCACCACCTCGTACTCAAGCTCCTTCCAGCCGACGAGGTACTCTTCAATCAGCACTTGCGGGCTGTGCGCGAGGCCTTTGGAGACGCGCTCGCGCAGCTCGTCCTCGTTCGCGCAGCAGCCCGAGCCCAGTCCGCCGAGCGCGTAGGCGACGCGCGCCATCACGGGGTACCCGATGCTCTTCGCGAGCTCGAGCGCCTCTTCGAGCGAGGTCACGGCGCCGCTGCGCGGGAACTCGACGTCGATCTCGGCGAGCCTCTGGTTGAAGATCGCGCGGTCTTCGGTGGCGACGATGGTATCGATGGGCGTGCCCAGCACCTTGACGCCGTACTTCTGGAGAATTCCTTCTCTCGAAAGGGCCAAACCGCAGTTGAGCGCGGTCTGGCCGCCGAAGCCCAGCGCGATCGCGTCGGGCCGCTCCTTCTCGATGATCTGTGTGACGAATTGCGGCGTGACCGGCAGGAAGTAGATTTTGTCGGCGAGGGCTTCGGAGGTCTGGATGGTGGCGATGTTCGGGTTCACCAGCACCGTGGTGATGCCCTCCTCCTTGTAGGCCTTGATCGCCTGGCTGCCGGAATAGTCGAACTCGCCGGCCTCGCCGATCTTGAGCGCGCCGCTACCGAGAATCAGAACTTTCATTTCACCATCCCTACGAATTTGTCGAAGAGGTAGTTGCAGTCGACCGGTCCCGGCGCCGCCTCCGGGTGGAACTGCACGCTGAGGAACGGCTTGGTCGCGTGGCGGATGCCTTCATTCGAGCCGTCGTTCGCGTTGCGGAACCAGGGATGCCAGCCTTCGGGCAGGGTGTTCTCATCCACGGCAAAACCGTGGTTCTGCGAGGTGATGTAGCAGCGACCGGTACCGACTTCCACGCACGGCTGGTTGTGACCGCGGTGGCCGAACTTGAGCTTGTAGGTGTTCGCGCCCGCGGCGAGCGCGAGCAGCTGGTTGCCGAGGCAAATTCCCATGATGGGTTTTTCCAACTCGATGGCACGCCGAATATTCAGAATGGTGGTCGCGCACGCCGTGGGGTCGCCGGGACCGTTCGAGACGAAAAGCCCGTCGAAGTCCTCGGTGAGGAAGTCGTAGTCCCACGGCACGCGGATCACCGTGAGATCGCGCTTGCGCAGCTCCTCCACGATGCTGCTTTTTGCCCCGCAGTCGACGAGCACGATCCGCTTGCCTTTTCCTTCGAAAATTTCCGGCGCGCCGGTGCTCACCTCGGCGACGAGGTTGCGCGTGTTCGGATCGTCGAGCGCCACATCGGCGTCGTCGATCACGAGCTTGCCGAGCATGCAGCCGCGCGTACGCAGGCGCTTGGTGAGCGCGCGCGTATCGATGCCGGCAATGCAGGGAATGCCCTCGTCCTGCAGCCATTGCGGCAGGCTGCGTTCGGCGGCGCTGTGGCTATATTCATGCGC
The DNA here is from genome assembly GCA_025929745.1 of Burkholderiales bacterium. GTDB lineage: Bacteria > Pseudomonadota > Gammaproteobacteria > Burkholderiales > SG8-39 > SCGC-AG-212-J23. Next base: position 7,208 of record JAICPQ010000010.1, read on the forward strand.
CATCTCGCTCACGACGAGCGCGCTCGCCTGGATGCGCGGCGATTCGAACTCGCGCGGCACGCCGTAGTTGCCGACCAGCGGGAAAGTCAGCGTCATGATCTGGCCGCGGTACGAGGGATCGGTGAGCGCCTCGGTGTAGCCGACCATGCCGGTGTTGAAGACGACTTCGCCGGAGACCGATTTCGGCGAGCCGACGCTGCGGCCGCGGAAGACGGTTCCGTCCTCGAGTATCAGTTGCGCGTTCATTGACTCTCCAAGATTCGCTTGCCCAGCGCCACGCCGATCAGCGCGTGGGTGAACTCTGAAATGTGGTTGTGGCCGTGCGCCACGTGCATCTCCGCCGCATCCTGGAACGGCGCGAGCAGCTCGCTGGAGGCGATGGTCTCGGCTTTGAGGCCGGCGGGAATTGATTGCGCGGCGCGGAATGGCGCCATGCGCCTCGGAATGTCGACGACGATGAAGCGCATGCCCCGGCTCTCGCAGAAGCCGCGCATGCGCTCGATGAGCGCGGCGGCGAGCTCGACCTCGTAGTCGGAGTGCGCGCCCTTCTGCGGCACCGCGAAGTCGAACGCCTCTTGCTTCGCGTGCACGAGCGACATGGCCTTGAAATGAGTCCAGACGGTGTTGAAGGCGACCGAGTAGAAGTACGAGTTCTCGCCGAGCCACTTCACGCCCGGGATGCTGTAGATCAGGTCCTGCAGGCGCACGCCGGGAATGTGGCTGCGCTTGCGCTCGACCAGCTTGCCGCCCTCGAGCCCGAAGAGGCCGGCCTTCAGGTTGTCCTCGAAGTCGTTCGCGTAGAAGCCGAGCACCACCACGTCGGGCTGGTAGCGGTGGCCTTCGTTCTCGAGGTACGCCGCGGCTTCAGCGGTGCTGAAGCCCGAGACGCCGGCGTTCAGCACCTCGGTTTTTTTCCCCTTGGCGTTAAGGTAGCGCTCGAGCACCGCGGCGTAGGTCGCATCCTGGCGCACTTCATACCCCTGCGTGTGCGAGTCGCCGAGCGCGAGCACGCGCAGCGTGCCGGCCGGCTTCGCGTATGGAAAATCGCGCGCGTCGCGCAGGCCCCTCGAATTGGTGACGAACTTCCACGAGCCGTCCGCGCTCGTATGCCAGAACTCGGACTTTGGCTGGATGCCGCGCAACGTGTAATCGCCGTAGCGGTACTCGGTGTGGTAGCGCGGGAAAAGCACCGTCCTTTCCTTGAAGACCGCGCGCACGACGACCTCGCCGAGCGCAGCCGCGGCCAAGAGGCTCACGACGAACAGCGCCCCCGAGGCGAGAAATCGTTTCATCGGTCGCCCAAAATAGCGTGCTTCATGCGGCGCGCCGCACCAGCGCGCCGCCCCCGAATGGACTATGGAGAATTTGCCGCGCGCCCGAAGCGCTGCGGCGGCGTTCCCGACTGGTGCGCGCCGACGTCGGCGCGTCCGGCATAGCGGTCGTTGAAGTTCGCAATCGGCTCCGCGCTGCCGGCGCCGGGCGTGCCGGGCTTCAGGTGGAAGTTGCCCGGGTGGTTTGCGAGATCGGGATATTGCGTGCCGCTCGACGCGTAGACCGGACGGAGCAGGTCGGAGGCGGCGTCGACGCCGCCGCGCTCGGCACGGCCGATGGCGTGGAACTTGGGCTGGCCGTGCACATGCACTTCCTTGTGGATGTGCCAGATGTTGTTGCGGCTTACGACGTTCGTGAGCGGTCCCGCGGAGCCGAAGATGCCCCAGCCCGCGCCATAGCTGTAACGCTTGCCCGGCGGCTGGAGCACCGTGTTGTGGAAGTAATACGCGCGCCCGCCGTTCGCCGTCGCATGCTTGCTGCCCGCCTTGATGAAGGGGCCGCGGCGCTCGAGGTCGGGATCGCCGTCGGGCTCGTACATGTGCGCCATGCGGTGGCTGACGTTGCGCCATACATAAAGCGGACCGACCGCGACCGGCGCGTTGGCGATCGCGACGAACGCCTCGTCGATGAAATTGCCCCAGATGCGCACGTTGCGGTTGCCGCCCTCGGCCTCGATCGCGTCGTCGTAGACCTGCGAGATGCGGTTGCCATAGATGTCGGAGTCGGCCCACGGGAAGCCGGCGCTCGACATGTTGTCCTCCCCGGAAAGGCCGTCCATGAAGTGCTTGCCGTTCTTCGAATAGATGTCGTTGTAGCGGATGACGTGGTTCTTGCCGCAGCGCAGGAAGAACACGCCGATCGGCCCGGCCGGGTGCTTGCGCGCGCCGGGGCCCGCCTGCCAGGGATTCGAGCCGTGGCGCGGATCGCGGATGGTGTTCCGCTGAATGACGATGCGGTCGGGACGCTTGCCGTCGTCGGTCTCTCGGTAATAATTGCAGTGAACTGCCGCGTCGCTGTCCGCGACGTTGCGCCCTGGCTTGTGGTTGTCGTAGCCGCCCCAGCCCGAGATCTCGTTGTCCTCGATGACAATGTCGTGCGTTTGCGCGCCGCCGCGCGAGTCGCGCTCGATCATGATGCCTGCGCGCTTGCAGTTCCTGATCACGAGGCCGCGGATGATCACGTGATGCGCGCCCTGCTTCACTACCACGCAATGCTCCTCGCTGCCTCCATCGAGGGCGTTACGTCCGGTAAAGACGACGTAGCCTTCCTTTTCACTTCCCGAGTCCGAGGCCTCGATCACGAGCTGCCTGGTTCCCGGCGGCACCTGGACGGTGCGCTTCACCTTGAGGTTCTCCTCCCACGTGCTTGCCTTCAGCGTGGTGGCCGCGCCGCTCTGCAAGGCGAGACGGATCTCGTACGAGGTGCCCGGCTTGAGCTCGACCAGGCTGCCGCGGTACTCGCCGTTGCGCGGGTCGAACCACGGCTCGAGCCCTTTGCGCCACGCCGAGGCGCCCGCCTCGCGGAATTCCACGCGCGCCGGGTTGTCGGGGGCGCCTTGCGGCGGCGACCAGTAGAGACCGAGCGAATGGAACGTCGCGACGGCGACCGCGGCCAGCGTGGCGCTCATGCGGCTTGGGCGGCTACGGACCGCACCGGGCGACCCTTCGGGTTCATGAAAGGGTACTCGACGAACTGGAAGGTGACGGCCGAGAGCACCACAGTCGCCACCGCGGCGAGGGCGACAAGCAGCCAGTACTGCGTCGGGCCGAGACTCTCGAGGCCGAGCAGGCGATCGGCAGCGCCGACGACGACGAAGAGCACGATGCAATGCGTGAGGTACAGGCTATAGCTGATCGCGCCGAGGATCTTGGCCGGCCGGCTCAGGAAAAGGCCGAAAGCGCTATGGCCGTGCACCACGAAGATGAAGAAGACGAAGAGCAGCGCGCCCTCGAGCATCTTGTGCACGTAATCGTCGACGATGAAGTAGGCGGCGAGCGCGGCAAGCGGGATTGCCTTTAACCACCACGAATCCAGTTTCCCGGCTAAGGTCTTGTTGTGCACGAGGCTAGCGGCGAGCGCGCCGTACACGAAATTGAGCACCAGCGGCGCGCGGATCGAGAAGAACGCGACCACGACGAAAAGGACGACGCTCCAGGCGCCGCGCGCGAAAAGGGCGAGAAACGGCAGCGCGAGGTAGAACGCCCATTCGTAGGCGAGCGTCCAGTACACCGCGTTCACCGCGTGCGCCTCTTGCACGCCGTTCACGGGCCCGGCCTGGATGAAGCCGAACGAAAGCCACCCCTGCAGCTCGCGCACGAGCTGCATCGGCGGCACGCGCAGGGCAAGGCCGGAGAGCGAGAAGATGACCGCGAGCGCCATTAGAACGGACATGAAATACATCGGTGCAAGACGGCGGATGCGCGCGACGAAGAAGGCCCGGAAGTCGAAGCCCGCCCCGGAGCGCAAGAGGCGCAGCCAGAAGAGAAAACCGGTGATCATGAAGAAAACCGCCACACCGGCGGTGGCGCCGCGGCTGTAGAACGGCGCCAGGCCGCCGCCCCATACTGCGCTTGTGTAGAGCGAGTACATATTCACCGCGTGACCGCCCAGCACGCCGAGCGCGAGGAAGCCGCGCAGGCCGTCGATCGCCTCGAAACGGCCGCCGGATTCGGCAAGGCGCTCGCGGTAGAACCCGCTCGCGAGCGCGATGGCAGAGGCGACCGCCAGCGAAATCGCGCAGATCGCGAAGAAGGGAAGCGGATTCGAAAGGCTCACGAGTTCGTGGCGCAAAGGCGCCGCGCGACGAGCCCGGCGGCCGCGGCATGGCCAGTGGCGTTCCAGTGTCCGCGTCCCATGCCCACCTGCTCGAAGCCGTGGTAGTAGGTCCCTGTGCGCTCGGCGAGCGGCTGCAGCGCCGGCGCGACTGTGACCGCGTCGAAGTTGCGGCGCTTGGCGAGCCCGGCTATGCGACGGTCGGGGTAGAAGAGGTCCTCGACACCCAGTTTTGTCTGCAGCGACTGGCGCACTTCGCGGTCCGGATGGACCTGGATCGCGTAGGGCACGGTCATGACCATGAAACGCGCGCCGTTGCGGGTCGCATAGTCGTGGATGCGCCCGATCGCGCCTTCGGTGATCTGCCAGGCTTCTTCCCAGAGCTTGTCGCGCGGCGGCGCGAGCACCCAGGGCTCGAGGCCCTGCTCCACGCCGTCCCTGTTGGCGTGCGCCGCAGGCATGAACGACATCTGGCGCGTGCTCCTCAGGAGTTGCAGCACACGTGAGCGGTCGGAAAGCTCGCGAAGCACCTGAACGGGCAGCGAAGCGCTGCGCCGGAATGAAGCCGCGGCGGCGAAGGAGTCGTCCAGGCGCACGGCGCCGTTCGCCAGCATGAAGAACGGGCGCGCCTTGTCGTCGGAGAGCGCGAAGGAATTGTCCTTCACGTCGTTGCCGTTCGTGAACTGCAGGAGCACGAGGTCGGGCGCGTATCGAATCGCGCTCGATACGAGCATGACGTACTGCTGCGCGGTGCCGTAGCCCGAGACGCCGAAATTCATCACCTCAATACGCTTGCCCGGCTCGAAGCCGCAGGATTCGAGCCGCGCCGGCAGGAGCGCCCAGTACGCCTGGTCGCGCTCCACCTGCATCGCCTCGGAATACGAGTCGCCGAGCACCGCGATGCGGTACACGTCTTCCGGCTTGTGGAGCGCATGATCGCGATCGCGCGCGCCTTGCGCATTGGTGCGCACGAACGCGCGACCCTCCTTGGTGAACCACGCCGCGATGCCCGGGCGCAGCTTCCAGCCGAGCTCCGGATCAGGCTGGTGCCAGATCGGCGCGCTGAAGCCGACGACGCGCAGCATCATCTCGGCGAGCACGAGCGCAAAGAGCGCGCTTGCCAGGACCAGGACGGCCGGGAGTGCGAACCGCTTCACGCCCCGGTCAGGAAGCCCTTCATCAGTCGAGCTCGAACTTATGCTCGTAGTTCTGCTTGAGCGCCGGGTTCTGCGCTTCCTTGCGCAGGAAGCAGTTGCCGACCGCCAGCGTCTCGATCTCGGTGCCCATGAAGCAGCGGAACGCGTCTTCAGGAGAACCGACGATCGGCTCGCCGCGCACGTTGAAGCTCGTGTTGACGATCACCGGGCATCCGGTCTTCTCCTTGAAGCTGGAGATGAGGTCGTAGTAGCGCGGGTTGGTCTCCTTGTGCACGGTCTGCACGCGCGCCGAATAGTCGACGTGCGTGACCGCCGGGATCGCCGAGCGCGGCACGTTCAGCTTCTCGATGCCGAAGAGCTTCTTCTCCTCCTCGGTCATCGCGATGCGGTGCTCCTTGGACACGTCGGCGACCAGCAGCATGTACGGGCTCTCGGAGTCGAGCTCGAACCACTTCGACGCGTCATCGGCAAGCACCGAGGGCGCGAAGGGACGGAACGACTCGCGGTACTTGACTTTCAGGTTGAGCGTCTTCTGCATCGACGGCGAGCGCGCGTCGCCGAGGATCGAGCGCGCGCCGAGCGCGCGGGGGCCGAACTCCATGCGGCCCTGGAACCAGCCGAGCGCCCTGCCCTCGGCGAGCGCCTTGGCGCACTGCTCGATCAGCTGCTGATCGCTGTGCACCTCGAACACCGCGCCCGCGCGGCGCAGCCGCTCCTCGATGTCGGCCTGCGCGAACTGCGGCCCGAGGTAGCTGCCGCGCATGGCATCGAGACCGACACCGACGGCGCGGCGCTGAGTGGAATGGAGAAAGTGCGCGACATACGCGGCGCCCAGCGCGCCGCCGGCATCGCCGGCCGCGGGCTGCAGCCACAGCCGGTCGAAGTACTTCTTGCGAAGCAGCTTGCCGTTCGCCACGCAGTTGAGCGCGACGCCGCCGGCCAGGCAGAGGTTTTTCTCGCCAGTGTCCTTGGCCACGCCGAGCGCGAGCTTGAGCATCACCTCCTCGGTGATGGCCTGGATCGAAGCCGCCAGGTCCATCTCGCGCTGCGTGAGCTTCTGCTCCGGCTTGCGCGCCGGCCCGCCGAACAGGCGATCGAAGTTGCCGTTCGTCATGGTGAGGCCGGTGCAGTACTCGAAGTACTCGAGGTTCAGGCGAAAGCTGCCGTCGTCCTTGATGTCGATCAGGTGGTCCTTGATCTCGCTCACGTACTTCGGCTCGCCGTACGGCGCGAGGCCCATCACCTTGTACTCGCCGGAGTTCACCTTGAAGCCGGTGTAGTACGTGAACGCGGAGTAAAGCAGGCCGAGCGAATGCGGGAAGTGGATCTCGCGCATGACCTTCAAGTCGCGGCCGTTGCCGAACGCCAGTGAAGTCGTCGTCCACTCGCCCACGCCGTCCATGGTGAGGACTGCGGCGCGCTCGAAGGGCGAGGGATAGAACGCGCTCGCCGCGTGCGAGAGATGGTGCTCGGAAAAAATGAGCTTCGACTCCCAGTCCACCGATGCGTCCAGCTTCTTCAGCTCCTTGACGATGGTGGTGCGCTGAAACAGCTTGTCCTTCACCCAGACCGGCAGCGCCTGGCGGAAAGAGGTAAAGCCCTTCGGCGCGAACGCGAGGTAGGTTTCAAGCAGCCGCTCGAACTTGAGGAAGGGCTTGTCGTAGAACGCGACCACCGCGATCTCGTCGGGCCGCGTGCCGGTCATCTCGAGGCACGAGCGAATCGCGTTGTGCGGAAACTCCGAGTCGTGCTTCTTGCGCGTGAAGCGCTCCTCCTGCGCGGCGGCGAGCACATGCCCGTCGCGCAGGAGCGCCGCGGCGCTGTCGTGGTAATAGGCGGAAATGCCGAGGACGCGCATTGTCTCTTTCAGGCTAGAACAGGGTGTAGATGAACGGCGCCACCGCCGAGCCTTGCGCGAGCACGAGCAGGCCGCCAAGCACGACGCTGATCACGATGATCGGCAGCAGCCAGTACTTGCGCCGCGCGCCGAGGAAACGCCACATCTGCAGGACAAAATCCATGGTCGAGTTCTCTCCTAGAACATGTCTCGAAAGCTGTCATCGCGCGGCCCGGGCGGGTCGCGCCTTACCCAGTACGTCGGCGCCTTGGCATCCCAGGCGCGGCACATCGCGTCGCGGCCGAAAAGGCGCATCACCATGGCGGTGGGCGTGAACACGCCGAAATAGATGACGCCCAGCACCACCGGGCTCACGATCTTGTTGAGCAGCGCGCCGAACGCCATCCAGGCGCGGTTGAGCGGCGTGAGCCACGTCTCGCGCGTCAGCGTGACGAGCGCCATGAGCGCCGCCGCGGCAAGGAGCCAGGTCATGGCAGGCGCGCTGCGCCACGCGCCATAGGCGCCGGCGAGGATGAAGAAAACGGTAAAGGTCCAGCCGAAAGAGCGATTGGAGGGCAGTTGCGGGGTCATAGGGGGCAAAATACCGTGGTGAGTGGACTGGCTCTTCGAATGGCAACAGTCCGGTAGGACTATCGCTTCAATTCCCGGTCGAGAAACTGATACAGGCCCTGGGCGAAGGCCTCGTGCGCGACCGCGCTCGGGTGCGGATCGGGCCGCGTCACCCAAAGGCTCTCGGGCTCGAGGTCGCGCACGGTGGGCAGGAGCGCGATATAGGGCACCTTGTTCGCGTCGGCGATCTTCTCGAGCATGCGGTCGACCTGGGCGAACGGATAGTTCTTCGGTTCGCGCAGCTCCGGCTGATTGGCGATGTAGAGCCTGATGTTGTTCTCGCGGCAGTACTTCGCCAGCTTCTCGATCGCCGCGGCGACGCGGCCGATGCCCTCGTCGCCCTCATAGAGCGAGGCGTAGTATGTCTTCCAGTCCTTCTTCTCCCCGGTGTTCACCATGCGCAGCGCCATGTCCACGCGCGAGGCGAAAAACACGTACGCCGGCGAATGGCGCGAGAGGAAATTGGAGCGGTCGCGCGGCGTGGGCTCGGCGTCGTTGATGAAGTAGTTGAGCACCACGTAGTGCGGCTGGAACTTGTGGCCGCGCTCGAGGAAGTACGCGACCTCCATCTCGGTGTTGTAGTTGCCCACCCCGGTGTTGATCACCTCGACGTCGTGGCCAGCGTTAATGAGCATTTGCTCGAGCTGCTTGGACGAGGTCTTCTCGACCGGCACGCCCCAGCCGAAGGCGAGCGAGTCGCCGAGCATCATGATCCTGGTCTTGCCGGGCGGCGGCGCGAGCGGAAACTCGCGGTCGCGCAGGCCCTGCGAGCTGATCGCGACGTCCGCGCCCATGAGATGCGCCCTCGTGTTCGGCGTGTGCTCGTGGCCGATCGCCGGGCTCGCCGACTGGCGCTTGATGTACTTCGCGTAGCGCCACATCTCGAGGTCGAACTGCATGCCGTCGTCGATGACCTTGGCGACGTAGATCTCGGCGCCCGTCCAGGCGATCGCTACCGTCACCAGAAGAACCAGCACGTTCACGACCCAATCGCCGACGCGAGGGCGGGTGGCGCTGCGAGTGCCTATTGCGTGTTCCATGTCGTGCTCAGGAGAAGTGGGAAAGTGCGGCCGAACACCGAGGAGCGGGCGAGCTCGACGGCGACGAGGTCGTGGCCGCGCGCGTTCCAGTGGCTGTCGGTCGGGCCGACCTCGAGGGCCTCGCCGCGCGCATGGCGCTCGAGAAACGCCGGTGCGAGATCGACGACCTCATAGCCGCGCGCCGTCGCCTGCTCGGCGAAGTAGCGCGCGGTGCGGCCGTAAAGGCCGTTCTCCACGCGCTCGGGATCGGCGTAGAGCGCCGGGCGGAGCGGATCGAGGAGGAAGACGATGGCCTGCGGCCGAAGCCCCGTCTTCTGCGGCAATTGGTCGAGGAAGAACTCGACCGCGCGCCTGGCATCGGCCAGACGCGCCTCCGACGCCGGCGCGGCCACCGGCCGCTTCACCAGCGCCTCGACCCGATGCCAGGCCTCGAGGTTCTGCATGATGTAGCGCAGCGCCGCCGAATGCCGCAGGACCTGCTTGGCGGTCGAAAGCTCGTAGTCGAGACGCTTGAGACTGCCGTCCTCCGCGAAGTAGTGAAAACGCGGCTCGGTCTTGTACTTGAGCAGGCTCTCCTCGAAATCGTTGGGCGCCACCACAAAAGCCATGGCGCTCGGCCGGAACGCGTCGCGCGCGAACTCGGCGTAGACCAGGTATTGCGAAAGCGGGGCGCCGGAGATGCCAAGGCTGTAGACGCGCCCGCGCCCGCCGAGCGCGGCATTCAGTCGCTCGGCGAAGTTCTGGCCGGGCTCGACCTGGTTCGCCTCGACCAGGCTGTCGCCGATCACCGCGAGGAGCGGCGAGCGCTCCTCGGGCCGGTAATCGGCGCTGTGGATGAAGCCGAAGTTGTTCGTGCGCTTGTGCGTCACGACCGAAAAATTCCAGTCCCGTGAATAGCGGTACTCGACATTGGGCTCGAAGCGCGCCACGGGCGATGTCTCGCTCACCGGCTGGATGCGCGGCAGGTAGGCGACCGGCAGCAGCCGAAACGCGCCTTCCACGAGCAGAAAGGGCAGCAGCATCACCGCGAGGTTGGCGAAGAATCGCTTCACCGCTTGAGCTCTTCGCCGATCAGCTCGCCCCACACCACGTGCCCGGCCGGCGTGAGATGGTCGTTGTCCTGGTACCACGAGCGTTTCTCCTCGACGGAAGCGCCGACGATGCGCGGCTTGTCAAGGAGGTACACCGCCGGGATGGCGTGCGTCTGCAGAGCCGCCTTGACGCGCGCGTCGCGCGGGCGCTCGCCGAGCACCTGCTGGCGCGTGGGCGAGATGAAGATGACATGCGCGCGGCCCTCTTTCTTCAGGAACTCGTCCATCGCTTTCAGCTTGCGCGCTGCGTTCTCCACGCGCACGTCGGCCGGCACGCCCTCGCGCTCGCGCCGGTTGACCTCGGCGGTGTTGGTGAAGTACTTGTGCCAGACGAAGTCGGCGAGCTCCTGCAGCGCGAACGCCGGCGTCTCGTACTTGATCCACGGCCGGTTGCGGCCAAGCGTGAGCCCGCGGTAGAAGTCGTCCTCGATGAAGGTCGTGACGTAGCTCGCCGCGGGCAGGAATTTCGCCTCCACCACGAGCCCGTAGACGTTTTCCACTCCCCAGTTCGGAATACCGGCATTGCCGCTCTTCGCCCCGGCGATGCCCTTCACCGCGAGCTCGGAAAAAAGCTGGTGGTTCGAGACGTGGTTGCCGCCGTAGGTGACCGAATCGCCGAGGAACAGCACCTTGCCGCGCGGATCCGCGTCCCAGTCCTCCGTCGCGCGCAGTCCCAGGTTATTGATCTTGAAATGCGCGCCGCCGAAGCGGTAGGTCTCCTGGTTGGGCTGAAGCCGGTAGCCGTACGCGGGATGCGGCTGGAACAGCACCGGCCGTCCCAGCCCGGTCAGGCTCTTCAGCGCGATCTCCGCCGCCACGGCGAAGAGCACGAAGAACGCGACCCACACGCACGCCAGCACGGCGGCGGGATGGCGCTCCAGCACCGAGGTCTCAGCCTGCTGCATGGGCGCAAACATAGCCGTGGCGCTCATTGCTCCTGTCGAAAGCATGCGGTCCGTTTAGACCATTCGTGCGCCGGCCGATGGCGTGGTATTCGAGCCCGGCGGCCTCGGGCAGCTCCGGCGCGAACATGTTGCGCCCGTCGAAGAGCACGGGCTCGCGCAGCGCGGCGCGAATCGCGCCGAAGTCGGGGCTGCGGAACTCCTGCCACTCCGTGACGATGACCAGAGCGTCGGCGTCGTGCAGCGCGTCCATGGCACGCTCGGCGTAGGCGATGCGCTCGGAGAAGATCTTGCGCGCCTCGCGCAGCGCCACGGGATCGTAGGCGCACACGCTCGCGCCGCGCGCGAGCAGCGCCTCGATCACGGTGCGGCTCGGCGCCTCGCGCATGTCGTCGGTGCCCGGCTTGAAAGCGAGGCCCCAGAGCGCGAAGCGTCGGCCCGAGAGGTTGGCGCCGAAGCGGCGCTCGACCTTGTCGACGAGCACGTGCTTCTGGCGCTCATTCGCCGCCTGCACGGCGCGCAGCACCTTGAGCTCGGCGCCGGCGTCGTGCGCGCTCTGGATGAGCGCCTTCACGTCCTTCGGAAAGCACGAGCCGCCGTAGCCACAGCCGGGATATAGGAAGCCGATGCCGATGCGCGGATCCGCGCCGATGCCGCGGCGCACCGCCTCGATGTC
>JAICPQ010000172.1 GCA_025929745.1 Burkholderiales bacterium
CGGCACCTCCGGTTCTTCCGAGAAGCTCGAGCGCCTGAAGCCGCTCGGCCTGGACGTTGCGCTGCAGACGCGCGCGCCCGATTTTGGGAAGAAAGTGCTGGAGGCGACCGGCGGCAAGGGGGTCGACCTCGTGGTGAACAACGTCGGCGGCTCGGTGTTCGCCGAGTGCATCCAGTGCCTCGGCTACGAAGGCCGCCTTGCGACCGTTGGGTACGTCGACGGCGTGATGAAAGCCGAGATGGACATCGAGGCGCTCCACTCCAAGCGCCTCCGGCTCTTCGGCGTCTCCAACAAGATGCGCAACGCCGCGCAGCGCGGCGTCACGGTCGAGGGCTTCAAGCGTGACTTCCTGCCGCTCTTCGCGAGCGGCAAGCTGAGACCGGTGATCGACCGCGTTTATGACTTCAAAAATCTGCCGCAGGGCAAGGCGCGCATGGAATCCAACGCGCACGTCGGCAAGATCGTCGTGCGCGTCTAGCGCGGTACCCGCGCCTTTATTGCATTGGCGCGCGCGCAGTACTCGATCGAGCCGTTTGGGCCCGGAGGCAGGGCCGCTTGGACCGCGTGCATCAGCCGCGTCCGCTCGCTCGGCTTCATCTGGGCAATGATTTTCGTGGTCGGTTGATAATCGGGCGTCTGTGACTCCCAGAAGTCCGTGAAATCGGCATACGCGAGGCAGACGTCCACGGTGCGGGTCTCGATCTGCTCGAGGCCAGCTTCCAGGAACAATGCGCGCAGTGCCTCGAGACGCGAAGCTTCGGTGCCCGGGATCCCGGGCACGTCGGCGCCGAGGCGGCGCATCGCGCGCCGCAGCGGCGCACTCGGGGAGAGCTCCTCGGCGAAGTCCCAGACGTAAGCGGCGACGAGGCCTGCGGGGCGCGCGACGCGGCGCATCTCGGCCAGGGCGCGCGGCCGCTCCGCGATGAAGTTGATGACGAGCGCGGAGGCCACGACGTCGAACGAGGCGTCCGCAAACGGAAGCTTGCGCGCGTCCGCGACCTGGAATTGCGCGTGGTTACGCGCCGGCCCGCGCGCGGCGGCGCTGACTTGCGCCGCCGCGGGGTCGACGCCGTGGACACTTGCCGGAGCGCAAAGCTCGACCAGCGTCTCCGCGAGAATGCCCGTGCCGCAGCCGACATCGAGCCAGCTCGCGCGCCGTGCCGCGCCGAGCCAGTCGAGGAACACCGGCGCGACCGCGCGGCTCCAGCGGCCCATGCACCGCTCGTAAGCCGCGCTGCCGTCGAACCTGGGTGCCGCTTCTGCCACGTCACTCGGCCTTCAGGCCCACCTTCTGCACCAGCGCTGCGTTGAGCCCTACCTCGCGCTCGATGTGCGTGGCGAATTCTGCGGGCGACATGGGCATCGGATCGACCCCGAGTCCAGCGAGCTTTTCCTGGACCTTGGGCGTCCGCAGTGCACTCACGGTTTCGCGATGAAGCCGCTCGACGATCTCGCGCGGCGTCCCGGCCGGCGCGAACAGGCCGAACCAGATCGGATATTCGGCGTCGCTGAACCCGGCTTCGCGCGTCGTCGGCACCTGCGGCAGGGCCGCCGAGCGCTTGTCGGTGTTTACTGCCAGCGCCGCGAGCTTGCCATCGCGAATATGTGGAAGCACGAGGGCGACCGGGCCGAAAAAGAAGTCGGCGCGGCCGGCGATGACTTCGGTCATCGCTTCGGCGCCGCCCTTGAAGGGTATGTGAACCGCCTGGATGCCGGCGCTCGCCTGGAACCGTTCCACGCTGAGGTGCGTCGCCGTGCCGATGCCGACCGAGGAGAAGTTGAGCGCGTTCGGCCGCGCCTTGGCGGCCGCAACCAGCTCCGCGGCGCTCCTGATTCCCTTCGCGGGCGAGACCACCAAAACGGCCGGCGAAATGCCGATCGGCGCGACCGCGGCAAAATCGCGCGCCGGGTGGTAGACCAAGTTCTTGTAGAGCGCCGGAGCGATGGTGTGCGCCGCGCCGTGCGCCAGCAGCGTGTATCCGTCCGGCGGCGCCTGGGCCACCGCTGCGGCACCAATGGTGCCGCCGGCGCCGACGCGGTTTTCCACGATCACCGCCTGCCCCAGTTGGGATGAAAGCTGCTCGAGGACCAGCCGATGCACGATGTCGGTCGAGCTGCCGGCGCCGACCGGCACGATGGCGCGGATCGGCTTCGCCGGCCAGCCTTGCGCCGCGACGTTGAAGGCCGCCAGTGCGAGAAACGTCAGGAAAGCGAGAAGCGTCAGGAAAGCGCGTTCCATGTTCACCTCCGTCGAAGACGCAACGATTGTCGGGGGCCCACCCTTGATACGTCCAATATATAGTTTCGCTAAATCATGATGCCGTTACGGCATAAGGAGGGATTATGGACCTGCGTCATGTGCGCACCTTTGTCACCGTGGCCGAGATTGGTACGGTGTCCAAGGCCGCCGAGCGGCTGCACGTCGCGCAGCCAGCGCTCTCGCGGCAGATCGCCAACCTGGAGGATGAGCTGGGCCTCAAGCTCTTCGACCGCGTCGGCCGACGGCTCATGCTGACGAGCGAAGGCGAGCGGCTGCTCAACGATTGCCGCGGGCTGCTGAACTATGCCCGCGCGGTGGGCGAGCAGGCGCAAGTCCTGCGGCGCGGCGATGTGGGGGTGCTGCGCGTCTCGGCTTCGCCGCACCTCATCGAGGGCATCTTTCCCGATTTCCTGCGCCACTACGCCGCGCGCTATCCGAACGTGCAGGTGCGGCTGGTGGACGTGGCGGCGGGCGGCGAAGCGCTCACGATGCTCGAGCGCGGCGAGATTCACCTCGTGCAGACCATCGTGCGCGCGATCGCTCCGGATGAACAGCGCTTCGCCAGCCATCCGCTCGCGCCGATGCAGATGCTCGCCGCATGCCATCCCAAGCTGAAACTCGGCACGGATGGCAGCGTGGAGATCGGGCGCCTCGCGTCCTACCCCCTTCTACAGGCCACGCCGGACTTCGCGATGCGCAGGAACTTCGATGCGGCCTGCCGGCTAGCCGGCTTCACGCCGAACAACGTCCTGGAATCGCGCGCGCCGCATGCGCTGCTTGCCATGGCCGAAGCCGGGCACGGCGTCGCCATCATCCCGTCGGCGTTGCGCATCCATCGCTACCGCGTACGTGTGCTCCGCGTCACTTATCGCGGCAAGGCACTGGAGGAACCGCTCGCCGTGCTCTCCGACAAGCGCCGCCCGTTGCCAGGCTATGCGAAGGTGTTCTGCGACATGCTCGCCGAGCATGTTCGCAAGGGCTTTCCGTTGCCACGGGCCTAGCTTCGAATTCGCACCCTGACCCCGAATTGGCTACTGGGCCTTAATACCCGCCTCTTTGACGACCTTGCCCCAGGTGTCGTACTCGCGCTTGATGTACTGCGCAAACTCGTCGGGGGTGCTGGACTTCGGCTCGGTGCCGGTCTTGTGGAGCGCGGCGACGGCCTGCGGGTTGGCGAGCGCTTTGACGATCTCGCGGTTCAGGCGATCGATGACGTCCTTGGGCGTGCCGCGCGGCGCGAGGAAGCCGTACCAGTTGAGCGCCTCGTAGCCGGCAAAGCCCTGCTCGGCAATCGTCGGGACGTCGGGCATGAGCGCGGCGCGCTTGGACCCGGTGGTGGCGACCGCTTTGGCCTTGCCGGCGCGGATCTGGGAGATTGAGGAGATGGGCGTGGCGAAGAACGAACTCACCTGGCCGCCGAGAAATCCCTGCATCGCTGGCCCGCCGCCCTTGTACGGGACGTGCACGATGTCGATGTTCGCCATCCTCCTCAGAAGCTCACCGGAAAGGTGGCCCGCGCCGCCGATGCCGGAAGAAGCGTAGGTGATCGATCCGGGCTTCTCCTTCGCGAGCTTCACGAAATCCGCGACCGAGCTCACGCCGAGCGAGGGCTGGACCACGAGCACGTTTGCGAACTCCGCCGCCATGCTGATCGGCAGCAGGTCCTTGAGCGGGTCGTACGGCGTCTTGAGGATGTGCGGATTGACAGCCAGCGCGCCGACGTTGGCGAGCACGATGGTGTAGCCGTCGGGCGCCGCTTTCGCGACGTGGTCCACGGCGATGTTGCCGCCCGCGCCGGCGCGGTTCTCGACGATGACCTGCTGACCGATTTGTTCGCCGAGCGGCCCCTGCAGGATGCGCGCCGTGGTGTCGGTGCCACCGCCGGGCTCGAAGCCGACCACGATGGTCACCGGCTTGTTGGGAAACTGGGCGAACGCCGCGCTGGCGGCGAGCGCGAGTGCGGCTGCAAATAGCTTTCTCATCAGACCACTCCTCCTTGTCGTAATTGTTCGATCTGCTGCGCGCTGTATTCCAGCTCGCGCAGGATTTCGTCGGTGTGCGCGCCGATCTCCGGCGTCGGGGCCACGATCTTCGCCGGCGTGCGCGAGAGCAGCGTGGCGTTCGCGAGGATGTCCTTGCGTCCGAGCTTCGGGTGGTCGACCGGCGCGGCGATGCCGAGGTGCTTGACCTGCGGATCGGCAAACACCTCGTCCACCTTGTAGATCGGCCCGCACGGGATGCCTTCCCTGTTCAGGATCTCAATCCATTCGGCGCTAGTTTTTTTCTTCAGCGCCTCCTCGATGGCGGCGTTCAGCTGCTTGCGGTTCTCCGCGCGCTTCTTGCCGCCCTTGAACTCCGGCGCCTGCAGCATGTCTTCGCGGCCGAGGGCCTTGCAGAGGCTCGTCCACATGCCCTCGCCCGACGCCGCCACGTTAATGTGGCCGTCCTTGGTCTTGTAGGCCGAAGTCGGCATGCTGGTCGGGTGATCGTTCCCCACCTGCGGCGGCACGTCGCCTTCCATGAGATAGCGCGCCGCCTGGAAGTCCAGAAGCGAGATCCCGGCCTGCAAAAGCGAACTCTGCACCCACTGACCCTTGCCCGAGGTCTGGCGCTCGATGAGCGCGACCATCACGCCAATTGCGGCGTAGAGGCCCGCCGTGAGATCGGCAATGGCCGCGCCGGTGCGCACGGGGCCCTGGCCGGGAAGGCCGGTGACCGACATGAGACCGCTCATGCCCTGCGCGATCTGGTCGAAGCCCGGCCGCTTGCTGTACGGGCCGTCCTGCCCGAAGCCCGAGATGCTCGCCAGGATCACGCGCGAATTGATTTTGCTCAACGATTCGTAATCGATGCCCAGACGGTACTTCACGTCGGGCCGGTAATTCTCCACCACGACGTCCGCGGTTTTGACGAGCCGCTCGAGAACATCACGCGCCTGCGGAAGCTTGAGGTTGAGCGTCATCGAGCGTTTGTTGCGGTGCAGGTTCTGCATGTCCGGCCCGTGACGCGGCCCGCCCATGGCCTCGTTCGGATCGACCCCGGGCGGCGACTCTATCTTGATCACGTCCGCGCCGTAGTCGGCGAACTGGCGAACGCAGGTCGGCCCCGCGCGCACGCGCGAGAAGTCTAGAATCCGGAGGCGCGAAAGCGCGGTCGAAGCGGCGATCTTGGGCATCGGAATATTCTAGCCGCCCGCGTGTTTCGACTAATCCAAGGAGGAAAGACCGATGCAAGTCATTTCGAAAGTTCTCATTGCTCTTGCGATAACCGCGCTTACCGGCTGCCAGACCTATCGCGACACCGTTCCGGCCTGGATGCCTGGCAGCGGTGCGATCAGCGTGAAGCTCTCCGGCGCCGAAGAAGTTCCGCCGGTGAGCACTCCGGGATCGGGTTCGGGCAGCTTCCGCGTCGCTGAGGACGGCACGATCACCGGTAGCGTCACGACGAAGGATGTGCAGGGCACGATGGCGCACATCCATCGCGCGCCGAAAGGTCAGAACGGGCCGATCATCGTTCCGCTCGACAAGAACGGCGATACCTACAGCGTGCCGGCGGGCCGCAAGCTTACGAAAGAGCAGCTGGAAGATTTGAAGAAGGGCAACCTCTACGTGAACGTGCACACCAACGCTAACAAGGGTGGGGAAGTGCGCGGGCAGATCCAGCCCTGAGGCCTTTAGCGTTTCTGCTGTTGCTGGGCGCGGCGTGGCCCGCCGCCGCGCAGTTTCCTGATCGCGCGCTGCGCTTGGTCGTGCCGCAGGCGGCGGGCAGCGCGACGGACAACATCGCGCGCATCGTCGCGCCCGCGCTCGCGAAGGAGCTCGGGCAGGCGGTGGTGGTCGACAACCGCCCGGGCGGCGCGCTCACCATCGGCATCGACGCGGTGGCGAAAGCGCCGCCCGACGGCTACAC
>JAICPQ010000020.1 GCA_025929745.1 Burkholderiales bacterium
ACGCCGTGCGCGCGCGCGAGCTCCTGCAGCTCGTCACGGGTTGGCGGCGTCACGGGTCGTCGCGGTTGAACCCCGATCAGCGAGCCGTCTCGCCGGCGAGGGGCACGCAATGAGAACCAACCCCAAAATCTTCATCGTCAATTTTCGAGGTTTCCAACCGATCAAAGACGGATTGGAAGCACAGGGGTTCACGGTCTACGAAAACCTGTGGACGCCGACGGACGAGCAGCTCGCCGGGTGCGTGGGCTATCTCGTGTGCATGTACGATCTCGCCAAGCGCCCGTTCGCCGCGCTGCGGCTCAAGGGCCGGCTGAAATCGCGCAACATCCCGCTTATCGGCTGGAACGTTGATGGGCCGTGGAACAAGGGCGAAAAACGCTGGCGACTCGCCTTTCTTCGGCGATTTCAGCTACTCGACATCTATGCCTCGCACACGATGCAGGATGCGCAAGGCTATGGCCGTGTCACGCTGTACTTACCTAACGCCGCGAATCTCAACTCCTACAACCTCGGCGGCGTAAGCTTGCAGACCTTGCGCGATTCCTCCTGGTACGACTACGACGTTTCGTTCCTCGGCGGCGTCGATGCCGAGAAGTATCCGGAGTTGCGCGACCGCGCCGACTTTCTTGCGCAGCTGCGGGCGCGCCTTGCACCGCATGGCATTCGTTGCCATTTTGTGAGCGCGGACGGTATGACCGCCGAGCAGCAGGCGCAGATGATCCGCAAGAGCCGCATTAACTTGAATTACGGTGCGCGCTGCGACGACGCAGGCGTGGTCAGCTGGGGGATGCCCGAGCGCTGCTTCGGCATCCCGGCCTGCGGCGGTTTCTTGCTGAGCGATATACGGGAGCACGCCAAAGACGACTTCGTACTGGACGAAGAGTACGTGATGTTCCGCGACCTCGACGACTGCGAAGCGAAGATCCGCTACTACCTGAGCCATTTCGATCGGGCGAGGGACGTGGCCGAGCGCGCCTATCACCGAGTGATGCGCGAGCACACTTACGCAAAGCGCGCGCAGGCGATGATCGCCGCGGCGTGCGCCTATCGCGAACGCCCACTCCGAAAAGCGGCGGCCTCGTCGTGACGCTCGCCGCCGGACACGCAGGTTTGGCGTTCGCGCTTCTCGCGTTGACTGTATTGCATTTCGTGCTGCCGCTGCCCGACACGATTGCGCTGCGCCTGTTTCTGATTGCCGTCTTACTGGGAGTTTTGGGGTACCGGTACTACCGCGACCGGCCCTCATTAGCGCCGATTGCGATGCTGCGCCCGGCCGGCATGCTGTATGGGGTTCTCACACTGTGGATCGTGTTTGGCGCGAGCTTCCTTTCTTCCGATCCTGCACGCTCGTTTGCCGAGTTCCACGGACAGTGGGTGCGCGCGTTCCTGCTGTTCGCCATCGGTGCCGGCGCCGCGATTCTTTTTGGTTCGACGCCGCACTCGCGACGGCTATTGCTCGCCGCGTCCGTAGGCGGGTTGTTGATACACCTCGTTTATCTCGACCTGACCGGCCTGATCGCCCTTGCCCAAACCGGCGCGCTTCCATTGCGAATGCCCGGACTCACCAACGGCCCCGACAAGGTGAGCTTCATGACGAACCTGGTCTGCGCATTCCTGCTGGCCGACCTGTACTTCGTCTTGAGCGCCAAGAAGCCGGTCTTCCTGCGTCCGCTCTCACTGTTCGTTGGTGTGAGCGTTATTTGTCTGCTCGCCCTGTACCTTCAGTCGATGCGCAACGGGATCGTCGCCTTCGTAATCTCGCTCGTGGCTGGGATCGCGATTTATCTCAAGGCGAACGCGACCGGCTTCCATGTGCGACATTTCGCCGCCGTGGTCATGGCGTTTATGGTGGCCGCGGGGCTCATGTATGCCTCAGCCGAATCGGACAAGCGCTGGGCGGCGCTTGCCGAAACCATCCCTATCGCGCTCGACACGGACAGGCACAAGGCATGGTTGGATGATCGTCAGCCGCTCCCGCAGCTGGGCAACGGCGAGGTGGTCAATCACTCGAATTACCTGCGTATCGCGTGGGCCAAGGAAGGCCTGGAAATGGTCGCGGAACATCCGCTCGGCGTAGGGTACGACCGCAACGCATTCGGCCGGGCTTTGCAAGCGAAACTCGGCGCATCCGGCGTCGGCTCGAGCCATAGCGGCTTGCTGGATATGTTCATCGCAACCGGTATCCCGGGCGGGGTGTTGTGGCTCGCACTTCTCTTCACCCTGCTGAAACTCTCCCTGGACGCGTTTCGGCACACCCACAGTTTCTATGCGCTCGCGCTTTTCTTCGTAGTGCTGGACTTTTCCCTGCGCATGACCCTCGACGGGATCGTGCGCGATCACGTCTTTCAGCAATTCATGCTCTTCGTGGGACTGCTCGCCGGCATTACCGGCCTTGAGGCTACGCGTAGCCGTAGTACTCCTTGAACCACGCGGCGAAGCGCTCGAGGCCGCTTGCAAGCGGCGTGGACGGCGCGAAGCCGACGGCTTGCTTCAGCGCCGTGGTATCGGCGTAGGTGGCTTTCACCTCGCCCGGCTGCATGGGCTTCATCGCGAACTTGGCCTCTCTTCCGAACGCGCGCTCGAGCGCGGCGATGTAATCGAGCAGGTTCACGGGCTCATGGTTGCCGATGTTGTAGACGGCATAGCGCGTGGGCTTGTCGAGTACCCGGATCGTGCCCTCCACGACGTCATCGACATAGGTGAAATCGCGCTGCATGTCGCCGTGATTGAAGACCGCAATGGGCTCGCCCTTCACGATGGCATTGGCGAAGATCATCGGCGACATGTCCGGACGGCCCCAGGGGCCGTACACCGTGAAGAAACGAAGCCCCGTGGCATTCAGGCCATAGAGGTGGCTGTACACGTGCGCCATGAGCTCGTTCGATTTCTTCGTCGCGGCGTACAGGCTGACCGGGTGATCCACGTTTTGCGACTCCGACCACGGCAGTTCCTGGTTCGCGCCGTAGACGCTCGAGCTCGATGCGTAGACCAGGTGGCGCGGCGCATGGCGCCGGCAGCACTCGAGCAGATTGGCGAAGCCGACGAGGTTGGACTGAACGTACGCGGCGGGATTCTGTAGCGAATAGCGCACGCCGGCCTGCGCCGCAAGGTGCACGACGCTCTGCGGCTTCTCCTTCTCGAAGACGCGCTCGAGCGCTTGCGCGTCCGCGACATCGATCTGCGCGAACGTGAAGTTCGGGTGCTTGAGCTGCGCCAGCCGGTCCTTCTTGAGCTGGACCGGATAGTACTCATTCAGATTGTCGACGCCGACCACGTCGTCGCCGCGCGCGAGCAAACGCTGCGCGCAATGCATGCCGATGAAACCGGCCGCGCCGGTCAGGAGGACTTTCATTTCACTTGTTCGTGGATTGCCGCAGCTCGATCAGCTTCATGTATTTAACGTAGCTGTTCATGCAGCCGATCGAGATGTGGAGCAGCCCGGGCAGACCATCGAGGAAGCCCATGCGCATGACGTAGAACTTGAGAAAGCGCACCGCCGGGGAGAAGAAGAGGTGCAGCACGTTCGCGCCGCGGCCCTGCTCGTACGCCTGGCGCGCTGCAAGCGTGGTGTAGCGGTTCTGGCGCTCCAGATAGGCCGCGAGGTCGTCGAACGAGTCGTGCATCAGATCGCCGCGTAGCGTTCCGGGCGTCACCGCGAACAGCACCTTCTCGTGCACGAGATCGTCGCTCCAGCGCGCGTTCATGCGGTTGAAAAGGCGCGGGCTCCAGTCTGGGTAGCCCTCGCCGTGCGCAAGCCAGCGTCCGAGAAATCGGTTGCGGCGCGCCATGCGGTATACGGGCGATACCGGCGCGGTGAGCGCGCTCTCGATGGAACGCGCAAGCTCGGGCGAGACGCGCTCGTCGGCGTCGAGGCACAGCACCCAGTCGTGGCTGGCCTGCTCCACCGCGAACTGCTTCTGCCGGCCAAAGCCGAGCCATTCCTTCTGCATGACGCGCGCGCCCTTGCGCCGCGCGAGGTCGACCGTGCCGTCGCTCGAAGTGGAATCGACGACGACGATCTCGTCGACGAAGGCGAGGCTGTCCAGGCACGGCTCGAGAACCGCGGCGGCGTTGCGGGTGATGAGGACCGCCGAGAGGGGCGCGCGCGCCGCGGAGCTCAAGTGGACAATTCCCTTAGAATCAGCGGGCCGTATTCTATCCAATGACAACAATACTCTTCGTCAAGACGTCGTCTCTTGGCGATGTGGTGCATAACTGTCCGGCGGTGAGCGATGCGGCGCGCGCGCTGCCCACTGCCGCGATCGATTGGGTGGTCGAAGAGCCTTTCGCGGCGATCGCGCGGATGCACCGCTCGGTGCGACGCGTGATACCGGTCGCCGTTCGCCGCTGGCGCGCTTCCCTATGGAGTGGCGGCGTATGGCGCGAGATCGGCGCGTGGCGGCGCGAGCTCAAGACCGAACGCTACGATGCCGTGATCGATACGCAATCTCTTTTCAAGAGCGCGCTCATCGCACGAGCGGCGTGCGGCAGGCGCCATGGCCCGGATCGAGCGAGCGCGCGCGAATGGCTTGCCGCGTCGTTCTACGACGTGCGGCACGCCGTGCCGCGCGATATGCACGCCGTCGAGCGAAACCGGCGGCTCGCCGCTCTGGCGTTGGGTTTCTCTGTCTCCGGCCCGCCCGACTATGGCTTGCACGTCCCGCAGCGCGAAAGAACGGGTGATGTCGTTTTTCTGACGATGACGAGCCGCGCCGACAAGCTGTGGGCCGAGGAGAACTGGATCGAGCTCGCGCGCGCCATGCGCGCACCGGCAGTCCTGCCATGGGGCAGCGAGGAGGAGCGCGTGCGCGCACAGCGCATCGCCGCTGCGATCGGAGGGAGCGTGCTGCCGCGGCAAAGCCTGGAGGAGCTCGCTAAGGTCTTCGTCTCCGCGCGCGCCGTGGTCGGCCTGGACACCGGCCTCACGCACTTCGCCGCGGCGCTCGGCGCACCGACCGTCGGCATCTACTGCGCCTCCGATCCGGCCCGCACCGGCATCTACGGCGCGCCGCGCGCACATAACGTCGGCGCGCGCGGTCGCGGGCCGGAAGTCGCGGAAGTCCTGCGGCTCCTCGAATGAGAGCGCTCTATACGGTCGCGCTTCGCCTTGCCCTGCCCTTCATCCTGTTGCGGCTCTGGTGGCGTGGCCGGCGCGAGCCTGGCTACCGGGAGCATGTGCAGGAGCGCTTCGGAATGTACACCGGCGAGAAACCGCCGAAAGCGCTGTGGCTGCACGCCGTCTCGGTCGGCGAAGCGCGCGCCGCGGCACCCCTGGTGCGCGAGCTGCAGCGCCTTGCGCCGGACCACGCTGTCGTCGTCAGCTGCACAACCGCGGCCGGTCGCGAGACGTTAAGACAGGTCTACGCAAACTCCGTGCGGGCGACGTTCCTTCCCTACGATTATCCGGAGACGGTGGACGCGTTTCTCGCGCACTTCCGCCCGCGCTTGGGCATCCTCATGGAGACCGAGCTCTGGCCGAACCTGCTAGCGGCTTGCGAGCGACGCGCTGTGCCGGTGGTGCTCGCGAACGCGCGCATGTCGGAGAAGTCGGCGCGTGGCTATCGGCGCTGGCGCGCGCTGACCGCGCCCGCTATCCGCAGCCTCGCGGCGGTGTGCGCGCAAAGCGAAGCTGACGCTGCGCGGCTGCGCGAGCTCGGCGCGCGGCGCGTGGCGGTGACCGGAAACCTCAAGTTTGACGTCGCCCTCGACGAGCAGCAGGTTCAGCGCGGACGCGAGTGGAACGCGCGCGTGGCGCGACCGGTTCTGCTTCTCGCCAGCACGCGGGACGGCGAAGAGAAGCTCCTGCTGCAGGCGATCGGCGAGGCCGACTTTCTGACCGTGGTAGTTCCGCGCCATCCGCAGCGCTTTGATGAGGTGGCCGAATTTGCGGACGCTCGAAAAACCGAGGCGGCCGTGCCGGCAGCTTCCGCTCGTGTCTATCTCGGCGACACCATGGGGGAAATGGCTTTCTATTACGGGGGTGCGGATGTCGCGATCATCGGCGGCAGTTTCATGCCGCGCGGCGGCCAGAACCTGATCGAGGCGCTTGCCGCCGGGGTGCCCGTGGTGCTTGGGCCGAGCATGTACAACTTCGCCGAGGCGACTCGCCTCGCGCTCGAGGCCGGCGCGGCGATTCAGGCGGCCGACGTCGCAGGCGCCGTGCGCGCGGCGCAAGCCCTGCTGCGCGATCCGGCTCGGCGAGCGGCCATGGGGACGGCCGGCAAGCAGCTCTGTCTTGCGCACCGTGGGTCGACCGCCAGGCACGTCGAGGTCCTGTCCGGTCAGCTCGACTGCTCTAAGGCGCGAGCGCGCGGTTGACTTCTTCGAGGTCCTCGTCGCGCAGTGCGCCAGCGGCAGCCTTCAGGCGCAGGCTGTTGGTGATGGTGTTATAGCGCGCGACGAGGAGGTCGCGACGCGTCTGGAACACCTGCTGCTGCGCGTTCAGCACGTCGATATTGATGCGCACGCCGACTTCGTAGCCAAGGCGGTTGGAGTCGAGCGCGCTTTGCGACGACACGAGCGCCTGCTCGAGCGCCGCGATGAGCGAGATGCCGTTGCTGACCAGCAAGTAGTTCTGCCGGGTCGAAAGGACTGCATTGCGACGCGCATTTTCGAGGTCTTCCTTGGCGCGCAGCGACAGCGCCGCGGTCTCACGATCGCGCGAGGTCAGCGCGCCGCCCTGAAAGAGCGGCATCGCGAGCTGTAGGCCGATCACCGTGTTCGTCGTGTCGCGCCCGACCGAGCTATCGCTCGTCGCCGAGGCACCGGTCTGGCCGTGCGTGGCGACGAAGTCGAGCGTCGGCAGGTGCGCGGCCGTGCTGCGCCGCGCCTCGAGCGCCGCCACTTCGGCGGCAGCCTCCGCGATCTGGATGGGGAAGGCATTTTTTTCCGCGATGTCGACCCAGGCCGCCATATCGGGCGGATTGGGCGGACTTAACCGGACATCCGGCCGTAGCGGCGCAAGCTCCGCGATCTCGCGGCCCGTCAGGATCTGCAGCGCGCGACGCTTGCTTTCGAGATCGTTCAGCGCCGCGATTTCCTGCGCGCTGTTGAGGTCGTAACGCGCCTGCGCCTCGTGCGTATCGGTAATCGTTGCGGTGCCGACCTCGAAGTTGCGCTTTGCCTGCGCGAGCTGCTCGGCGGTCGCCTCCTTCTGCGCACGCACCAGCGCGAGCGTATCCTGCGCGGCGAGCACATCGAAGTAGGACTGGGCGGTGCGCACGATCAGGTCCTGGTAGGCCTGACCGAACGTCGCTTCCGCCTGGCGCACCTGATGGTCCGCCTGCCGGTACTGGATCACGTTCTGCATGCGAAAGATCGGCTGATTGAGGCTGAGCGTGTAGCCGACTTGATCCGGGGAGCGGATGGTATTCGGCACTGCAGCATCGCGGAACTCGGTGTCGGTTCGGCTCCGCGTCGCGCTACCGGAAAGATTGAGCGTCGGCAGGAGCAGCGCACGCCCTTGCGGCAGGCGCTCGCGGCCCGCTTCGAGCGTGTGGCGCGCCGCCGTGAACACCGGGTCGGAACGCTGCGCTTCCCGGTAGATCTGCAGGAGATCTTCCGCGCCCGCGCCGCCGGCGAGGAAGAGGCTAGTAAAGAGGAACGGCCGGATCGACCGTGCGCGACCAGGCATCGACGCCCCCCTGCAGGTTATGCACTCTTGCGAAGCCGTTTTTCTCGAGAAACATCGCCACCTGCAGGCTGCGGCCGCCGTGGTGGCAGATCGCCACCACGTCCCTGTCTCGCTCGAGCTCTTCGACCCGGCTGGGCACCTCGCGCATGGGGATGTGCTGCGCGCCTGCGATGCGCGCGATCTCCCACTCCCATCGCTCGCGGACGTCCAGCAGCACGGGCTTCTCGCGCCGCGGATCGGCGAGCCACGCGGCGAGCTCGGCCGGGCCGATGTTCTTCAGAAGCGGAACCTCGGCGCGTGCTCGGCATTAACGAGCGGCGCGAGCGAGGTCTCGAACAGGTCGATGCTCGTCCAGGCACCAGTGTCGCTGGCGCTGACCAGCCGCGCCGTCATCACGGGCGGTTCCCCGACCACCGCGAAAAGGCGCCCGCCCGGCGCCAGCCCCTCCGCAAACGCGCGCGGCAAGATGGGAGTCGACCCGGTGAGCACGATGACATCGTAAGGCGCATGGCTTGGCCAGCCGCGCGCCGCATCGCCGATTTCCAGGGTCACATGCTCGGCGCGGTGCCGCTCGAGGTTGGCGCGGCCGAACTGCGCGATGCGCGGGTCGATTTCGACCGAGAACACATGCGAAGCACGATGCGAGAGAAGCGCCGTGAGATAGCCGCTGCCGGTGCCGACCTCGAGTACGCGGTCGGTGCGCCGCACCGAAAGCTCCTGAAGCACGCGCGCCTCGAGCTTGGGCGTCCACATGCGCTGGCCTTCGCCGATGGGAATTTCCAGATCGGAGAAGGCGAGCGTGCGATGATTCTCCGGCACGAACTGCTCGCGCGGAACGACGTACAGGAGGTCCAGAACGTCCTGGTCGAGCACCTCCCAAGGGCGGATCTGCTGCTCGACCATGTTGAAGCGCGCCTGCTCTAGATTCATGGGCCAGCGGATTATAATCACCGGCTTAGCGTTGGGGGTCCCGTGGCTGGTGCCCGGGTGAGAGACACCCTTCGAACCTGATGCGGGTCATGCCGCCGGAGGAAATACGCGATGAACGCCAATCCCAAATTCCTTGCCGCCACCGCGCACGTCGACGACGCCGCGGTCAAGCCGCTTCCCAATTCCCGCAGGATTTACGTCGGCCCGCTGCGCGTGCCGATGCGCGAGATCGCGCAGTCGGGCGGAAATCCGCCGCTCGCGGTGTACGACACGTCGGGGCCCTACACCGATCCGGCGGCGAAGATCGACATTCGCAAAGGACTTTTCCCGTTCCGCCTGAACTGGATCGAGGCGCGCGGCGACACGCTGCTTCTCGACGGCCCGAGCTCGGCGTACGGGCGCAAGCGCCTCGAGGATCCGAAGCTCGCCGAGCTTCGCTTCGAGCTTCATCGCCAGCCGCGTCGCGGAAAGTGCGTCACGCAGATGCACTACGCGAAGAAGGGGATCGTCACACCGGAAATGGAATTCATCGCCGTGCGCGAAAATCAGCGGCTCATTTCAGGCCTGGAGACGCAGCACGCGGGCCAGTCGTTCGGCGCCGCGACCCCTAAGGAGATCACCCCGGAGTTCGTGCGGAGCGAGGTCGCGCGCGGCCGCGCCATCATTCCGGCGAACATCAATCACCCGGAGACCGAGCCGATGGTCATTGGCCGCAATTTCCTGGTGAAAATCAACTGCAATATCGGCAACTCGGCGGTGACCTCGTCGATCGGCGAGGAAGTCGACAAGATGACCTGGGCGATCCGCTGGGGCGCGGACACGGTGATGGATCTTTCCACCGGCAAGCACATCCACGAAACGCGCGAGTGGATCATCCGCAATAGCCCGGTGCCGATCGGCACGGTGCCGATCTATCAAGCCCTGGAAAAAGTGGGCGGTCGTGCCGAGGAATTGACGTGGGACGTCTTCCGCGACACGTTGATCGAGCAGGCCGAGCAGGGCGTGGACTACTTCACCATCCATGCGGGCGTGCGCCTGCCGTTCATCCCGCTCACCGCGAAGCGCATGACGGGCATCGTGTCGCGCGGCGGCTCCATCATGGCGAAATGGTGCCTCGCGCACCACCGGGAGAGCTTCCTCTACACGCATTTCGAGGAAATCTGCGAGATCATGGCCGCGTACGACGTTTCGTTCACGCTCGGCGACGGGCTGCGGCCAGGCTCGATCCACGACGCCAAAGACGAGGCGCAGCTCGCCGAGCTTCGTACCTTAGGAGAATTGGCGAAAGTGGCCTGGCGGCACGACTGCCAAGTGATGATCGAGGGTCCGGGCCACGTGCCGATGCAGCTCATTAAGGAGAACGTGGAGCTGCAGCTCAAGTACTGCGACGAGGCGCCGTTCTATACGCTCGGGCCGCTCACCACGGACATCGCGCCCGGCTATGACCACATCACGAGCGCCATCGGCGCGGCGATGATCGGGTGGTACGGCACCGCCATGCTTTGCTACGTGACGCCGAAGGAGCACCTCGGCCTTCCGAACAAGAAGGACGTGAAGGACGGCATCATGGCCTACAAGATCGCCGCGCACGCCGCTGATCTCGCCAAGGGCCATCCGGGCGCGCAGATGCGCGACAACGCGCTCTCCAAGGCACGCTTCGAGTTCCGCTGGCAGGACCAGTTCAACCTCGGCCTCGACCCGGACACCGCGAAGGAATTCCACGACGAGACGCTGCCGCAGGAAGGCGCGAAGGTGGCGCACTTCTGCTCGATGTGCGGCCCGCATTTCTGCTCCATGAAAATCACGCAGGACGTGCGCGACTACGTCGAAAAAGGCATGCACGAAAAGGCGGTCGAGTTCGTGAAGAAGGGCGGCGAGCTCTACACCAAAACCTGATTGAGGAAGGTGCTCGAAGCGATGGCGATCATCGGCGTGATCGTCATCGGCTTGCCGCTGCTTCTCTATCTCGCGCAGGACAGCCTCATCTTCTTTCCCCAGCGCCTCGGCGAGAGCCAAAGGGCGCAGACCGCGTCGCGACCGGGCGTCGAGAGCGTATTCGCGGACGCGGCGGATGGCACGCGGCTTCATGCCTGGCATGTAAAGGGCGATCCGCTCGTCATCTACTTCGGCGGCAACGCTGAACAAGTTTCATGGATGCTGGACCATGTCGCGCTTCGTACGCCGGGCGTCGGCTGGCTGCTGGTCGACTATCGCGGCTACGGCGCGAGCGGGGGCTCGCCTTCGGAAAGGGCGCTCGCCGAAGATGCGCTGCGCTGGTACGACCGCTTCCCGGCCCGGAAGACCTACCTCTTTGGGCGCAGCCTCGGCAGCGGCGTCGCCGTGCAGCTCGCAGCGGCCCGCCCGGTCGCCGGCGTCATCCTTGTCGCGCCATTCGACAGCCTGGTCGAAGTGGGGAAGCGCCACTATCCGTTCCTTCCGGTCGGCTGGATGCTCAAGCATCGTTTCGACTCGGTCTCGCTCGCACCCAAGATCACGGCTCCGCTTCTGTGCATCGTGGCGACCGACGACGAGATCATCCCGGCCGTGCACGCAAAGCGCCTCTACGATGCGTGGGCCGGCGAGAAGCACTGGATCGGACTGGAAGGCGCGGGGCACAACTCGACCGACAACGCATCGAATTACTGGACAAGCATTAGCGCGTTCCTGCAAAAGAAATAGGGACAGACCCTATTTTTCTCGTTTACGCTTCCGGCCCGCGTGAGAGACCTGTTCAACGCCTTTGTCCTCGGAATCGTCGAAGGGTTGACGGAATTCCTGCCCATTTCGAGTACCGGACATCTCATCCTCGCGGCTGATCTACTGGGCGCGACGGACGAGCGGTGGACGGTCTTCAATCTCGTGATTCAGACGGGCGCGATGCTCGCTGTGGTCTGGGAGTATCGCGCCCGTTTTTTCCGCGTAGACACGAAGCTGTATCTGAATCTGATCGTGGCGTTCATGCCCGCTGCGGTGCTCGGTCTGTTGTTCGGCGGATGGATCAAGGCGCGGCTCTTTCACGCCGTGCCGGTCGCCGTTGCGTTCATCGTCGGCGCGCTCGTCATCTTCTGGGTCGAAGGACGAAGGGTGTCGCGCGTGCGCGTGGAGAACACCGGCGACATGACGTGGCTCGATGCGCTCAAGGTCGGCTTCGCGCAATGCTTCGCGCTCATTCCAGGCACGTCCCGGTCCGGCGCGACCATTATCGGCGGCATGCTGTTCGGTCTATCACGTAAGGCGGCCACCGAGTTCTCGTTCTTCCTGGCCGTACCGACGCTGGTCGCGGCGGGCCTATACGACCTCTACAAACATCGCACGCTGTTCAGCGCCGAACATCTCGGCGCGCTCGCCGTGGGCCTTGTGGTGTCCTTCATATCGGCCTTCATCGTCATCCGCTGGCTCATCCGCTACGTCGCGACTCACGACTTCAAGCCTTTTGCGTGGTACCGCATTGTGTTCGGCTTGGTGGTCCTGCTGACCGCTTACTTCGGCTGGGTGGAGTGGACCGAATAGCCCTCAGCTCTGCACCCAGGGTAGGCCGGCCTTGCGCCAGCCGCCGACGGTGCTGCGATGCTGGTTCGCGTCCTTGTCGCCTTCGAACCCCTCGAGGATGTTGTACGCCTCGCGCCAGCCGGCGCGCGTCGCGGCTTCGGCCGCGGCGTGGGAGCGCGCGCCGGAGCGGCACAAGAACATCACGGGCTGGTCCTTTGGCACTGCGGCAGCCAGCTCGGCGATGAATTCCGGGTTTTCGCGGTTGCCCGGATACGTCTGCCATTCCACCGCAACCGAGCTCGGCACTTTGCCGACGTAGAGAAGCTCCGGCTTGGTGCGCACGTCGACGAGCTTTGCCCCCGCTTGCATTAGCTTGTGCGCCTCGGCCGGTAGCAGTGCTCCGGCATAGCTGAGGCCGAGCTTTTTGCCGCGCTCGTTTGCCGCCTTCTTGATGTCGTCCATGTGCCCTCGCATTGTGCAACCGTTCGCCACATGCCCCTATTCAGTGCAATGTGGATGAGTAAAATGCCCCAGAACCCAGCAAGCGCGTTTGGCATGGAAAGTGCTGAACGGCCGGGCTACCACTTCAACCACACCTGAACTTTAAACCGGCTGAGGAGACCACATGGCGACGACGCCCGATGACGTATTGAAGCTGATCAAGGACAAGGAGGTGAAGTTCGTCGACCTCCGCTTCACCGACACTCGCGGCAAGGAGCAGCACGTCACCGTCCCAGTCAAGTACTTCAATAAGGACAAGTTCGAGTCGGGTCACGCCTTCGACGGTTCGTCCATCGCCGGTTGGAAGGGCATCCAGGCGTCCGACATGCTCCTCATGCCGGATGCGAGCAGCGCGCGCATGGACCCGTTCACCGACGAGCCGGTCCTCAACATAACCTGCGACGTATACGAGCCGCAGGACGGCAAGCCATACGACCGCGATCCGCGCTCGATCGCGAAGAAGGCCGAGGCGTACCTCAAGCAGACCGGCATCGGCGACGTCTGCTACTTCGGGCCGGAGCCGGAGTTCTTCATCTTCGACGGCGTCACCTGGAACGTCGACATGTCGGGCTGCTTCGTGAAGATCAAGTCCGAGGAGGCGCCCTGGTCCTCCGCCATCGACTACGAGTCGGGCAACATGGGGCATCGCGCGCCGATCAAGGGCGGCTACTTCCCGGTGCCCCCGATCGACACGCTGGGCGACATCCGCAATGCCATGGTGCTCGCGCTCGAGCAGCAGGGTGTTGAAGTCGAAGTGCATCACCACGAGGTGGCGGCGCCCGGACAGTGCGAGATCGGCACGCGCTTCGCGCCGCTCGTTCAGCGCGCCGACTGGATGCAGATCCTGAAGTACACGGTATGGAACACGGCGGCCTCCTACGGCAAGACGGCGACGTTCATGCCGAAGCCCGTGGTGGGCGATAACGGCTCCGGGATGCACTGCCACCAGTCGGTGTGGAAAGGCGGCAAGAACCTCTTCGCGGGCAACGGCTACGCCGGGCTGTCCGATTTCGCGCTGCATTACATCGGCGGCATCATCAAGCACGCGAAGTCGCTGAACGCAATCACCAACCCCGGCACCAACTCGTACAAGCGCCTGGTGCCCGGCTTCGAGGCGCCGATCAACCTCGCCTACTCGGCGCGCAACCGTTCGGCCGCGTGCCGCATTCCGTACGCGTCGGGCACGAGCGGCCGCCGCGTCGAGGTCCGCTTCCCCGATCCGACCGCCAACGCGTATCTCGCCTTTGCCGCGATGCTGATGGCGGGCCTGGACGGCGTGCAGAGCAAGATCCACCCCGGCGACCCGGTGGACAAGGACCTCTACCACCTGCCGCCGGAAGAGGCGAAGAAGGTGCCGAACGTGTGCGCGTCGCTCGAGGAGGCGCTGAAGTGCCTGGAAGACGACCATGCCTTCCTCACGCGCGGCGGTGTGTTTTCGGACGACTTCCTCGAGTCCTACATCGCGCTCAAGAACGACGAGCTCACCCGGTTCCGCATGACCACGCACCCGGTCGAGTTCGAGATGTACTACGCGTCGTGATTTTGTACCGCGGGGAAACGGGGTGTGACGCCGTTTCCCCGTTCATTTTCCGGCTTGCGCCTTGGCTTGGTAGACTTGGCCCATGCAGCGTGCATGGGCGCTCGGGGTTCTGATGCTTGGCCTGTCGGCCGGCGCGGCGCACGCTCAGCCAAAACCGCAAGGCGTGACGGAAATCTTCAAGTGCCGCGCGGAGAACGGGCAGGTGACTTACACCAACGACCGCCGCAACGCAGAAAAGCAGAAGTGCGAACTCGTGACGAGCCAGATCAACGTCGCGCCGCCGTTGGCGAAGCCTCAGCCTCAGGCGACGTCGCGCGCTCCTTCTTCTTTTCCGCGCGAGACCCCGGGCCAGAGTCAGAACGCGCGCGAACGTCAACGCGAGGTTCTCGAGCGCGAGCTTGCCGCCGAGCAGAACGCGCTGAATCAGGCGCGCCAGGCGCTCGCCGAGCAGGAGACCGTGCGCTCCGGCGACGAGCGCAACTACGCGCGCGTCCTCGATCGGCTGCAACCGTACAAAGAAACGATCGAGACCCACGAGAAGAATATCCAGGCGCTGCAGCGCGAGCTCGCAAACCTGAAGTAACGTCCGTGGCCGCCTCGTTCGCCGGCCTTGACCTGCTGGCCACGGCCGTGGTCGTGCTGGACGACGAGTTCGTCGTGCGCTACGCCAACCCCGCCGCCGAAAACCTCCTCACTACCGGCGCGCGCAGCATGATCGGGCAGCCTTTTCTCGGCTTGTTCGCCGAGCGCGAAGATCTGGAGCGCGCGCTCGAGGATGCCCGCATCATCCATTGGGATTATTCGGCGCGCAACGTTACCTACGTGCGCACTGGACGCGAGCCCGTCCCTCTCTCGTGCACCGTTACGCGCATTGACGCTTTCGGCATGGCGCTGCTTGCGGAGCTGCGCCCGATCAGCGAGCAGCTGCGCATCGAGCGCGAAGCGCGCATGGAGTCGGAGCAGCAGGCGAATCGCGAGCTGATCCGCAATCTCGCGCACGAGATCAAGAATCCGCTCGGTGGGTTGCGCGGGTCGGCGCAGCTTTTGGAGCGCGAGCTTGATCGGCCAGAGCTGCGCGAGTACACGCAGGTCATCATCAAGGAGGCCGATCGCCTGCAGGCGCTCATGGATCGCATGCTGACGCCGCATCGCGCGCCGCGCATCGAGCCGCTCGGCTTCCACGAGGTGCTCGAGCGCGTGCGAAGCCTGGTGAAGGCGGAATTCGGCATCGAGATCGTGCGCGACTACGATCCGAGCGTCCCCGACATCGAAGGCGATCGCGAGCAGCTCATTCAGGCGGTGCTCAATATCGCGCGCAACGCCGCGCAGGTCGGTGCCACCAATGTCGTCTTCCGGACGAGAGCGGTGCGGCAGATCACGATCCTCAAGCAGCGCTACAGGCTGGCATTAGAATTGCAAGTGATCGACGACGGCCCGGGCGTGCCGGACGAGATCCACGAACGGATCTTCAATCCGCTTGTTTCGGGCAGGGAAGGCGGCTCAGGGCTCGGGCTCTCTCTCGCGCAGAC
>JAICPQ010000239.1 GCA_025929745.1 Burkholderiales bacterium
CAATCGGCAGGGTGGATTCCCTCAGGAGTCTCATTTCCAAGGAGCGGATCGCGCACCTCGGTACGCTGCGCGACGGCGCGCCGATGGTGTCGATGACGCTTTACCTGCCGGAGCTCGACTTCTCCGCCTTCTACGTGCACGTGAGCCGGCTCGCCTGGCATACGCAGGACATGACGCGCGACGCGCGCGTCGCGCTCTCGATCGCCGAGACCGACGACGGTCGCGCCGATCCGTTCACGCTGATGCGCGTCACGATCCGGGGCGAAGCGGTGCGCATCGACCAGGGCCCCAAAGACGCCTGGCTCGCGCGCTTCCCCGAGCAGGCCATCAATTTCGAGCTCGCCGACTTCTCGTTCTGGAGAATCACGCCGCGCGATGCGCGCTTCATCGCCGGCTTTGGCCGCATTCACAACCTTTCCGCCGCGGAGCTGAGACTCGCATGAACGCAGAGGAGCTGAAGGCGCTGCAAACGCCGATCAAGGAGCGCCACAAGAAAGACCCGGCCGCCGCGCTCATCAGCTGCGCGCCGAAGGTCGCCTCGGCGAGGGCTCGCTTGTCGTGTCGGGCGGGAAAGCGCTGGTCGAAGCCGAGCTGATCCACCTGCATTTCACGCTCGACAAGGAAGCGGGGCCGGAGCCGGTGAAGATCCGCAATGCGGTGCAGGTCCGCGTATCGTGACCGACTTTGTCGTCAACATCGACGTTGACGACCTCGACAAGGCGACGCGCTTCTATTGCGACGGCCTCGGCCTGCGCGTCGGCCGGCGCTTCGACGGCTGGAACGAGCTCCTCGGCGGTCCGGCGCCGATCTATCTCCTGCCGAAGGCGGCGGACACACCGATCTCCCCTTCGCATCGGCAACTAAGAACGTACGGCCGGCATTGGACCCCGGTTCACATCGATTTCGTGGTGGACGACATCCGCGACGCGATGGCGCGCGCGCTCGGCGCCGGCGCGACGCTCGAGCGCGATGTCACCACGCATGCCTACGGGCTGCTCGCGCTTCTCGCCGATCCGTTCGGCAACGGCTTCTGCCTGATCCAA
This sequence comes from Burkholderiales bacterium, assembly GCA_025929745.1. GTDB lineage: Bacteria > Pseudomonadota > Gammaproteobacteria > Burkholderiales > SG8-39 > SCGC-AG-212-J23. Next base: position 1,044 of record JAICPQ010000239.1, read on the forward strand.
TTCACCGGCCGTGGTTACGATGCGATCGCGTTAGATGAGCGCCGCTAGCGAGCGCGTCAGCTCGCCGGCCCCAATTTCCCGACAGCCGCTTACGTTCTGCCCGCACCATAGCGGTGAGAAATCGCCGCGTCCCTGGCTTTCCGCCTTGGCTCGCAGCGGCGCGAGCGCCACCGAGGCGAGTGGGAACTCCGGGGCGAGGTCGCTCATGGGTCCAAGCTCCTTTGTCGCGCGGTTCACAATGCCGCGCGCAGGCCGGCCGCTGAAAACGTTGGTCACCGTAGTGCGGCACGCAGCCTCACTTTTCAGAGCGGCCCGATGTACCGGGCTCGTGCTCGCTTCCGAGCAAAGCAAATAAGCCGTGCCGACCTGCACGCCGGCTGCGCCAAGCGCAATTGCCGCGGCCACGCCATGCGCGTCTGCGACGCCCCCGGCGGCGATTACCGGCACCTTCACCGCTCGCACGACCTGGGGAACAAGGGCAAAGGTGCCTAACTGCGTCGCCATATCGCCGGTCAGGAAGTTGCCGCGATGGCCGCCCGCTTCCAAACCTTGCGCAATGACCGCATCGACCCCGTGCGCCTCGAGCCAGCGCGCCTCCTCAACAGTGGTCGCCGCGGAAAGGATCTTCGCGCCTACGCCCTTTGCCATGTCGAGGAGACGGGTTTCGGGCAGGCCGAATTGGAAACTGATCACCGCCGGCCGGAAATCGGCGAGCACGCGAGCCGCCTCCGCCGTGAACGGCGCGCGCTCGGGGCCGGCGGGCGCGGTCTCGGGATCGATGCCGTACTCCTTGTAATAAGGTGCCAGCGCTGCCCGCCAAGCGGCCTGGCGATCCGTGTTCGGCGTCGGCGGCGTGTGGCAGAAGAAATTGACGTTGAACGGCTTGCGCGTCGCCGCGCGGATGACAGCGAGCTCCGCGCGCATCGCGTCGACCGAAAGCATCGCACATGGCAGCGAGCCCAAGCCACCGGCATTGCATACCGCGATCGCCAGCGCGCTGCCCTGCGCGCCGGCCATCGGCGCCTGGATGATCGGCATCTCGATGCCGAGAAGCGAGCTCAGCGTCATGCAGCGAAGTGTAGGTTGACGAGTTCTTTCCGGAAAATGAATAATCGAGAACCAATCATTCTCGTTCTGAGAACATGGAACTGAGCGACCTCCGCATCTTCAAGGCGGTTGCCGAGCAAGGCGGCATTACGCGCGCCGCCCAGTCGCTCCACCGCGTGCAATCGAACGTCACGACGCGCGTGAAGCAGCTCGAGCAGCGGCTCGGCATCCGGCTGTTCAACCGCCAGGGACGTCGCCTGGTACTCTCCTCGGAAGGCCGCTTGCTGCTCGAATATGCCGACCGGCTGCTCGAGCTTTCCTCGGAGGCGCAGGCGGCACTGAGGGGGCATGCGCCGCAAGGCGTGCTGAAGATCGGCGCGCTGGAAAGCACTGCGGCGACGCGGCTACCCACCGTGCTAGCGCGCTACCACCGCGAGTATCCTGCGGTGCGCGTCGAACTGGTCACGGCTACCAGCGCAGCGCTGATCGACAAAGTGCGGCACGAAGACCTGGAGGCAGCGTTCGTGGTCGAACCGTTCCCGGCTCGCGGCCTGCAGGCGGTGCACGTGTTCACCGAGGAACTCGTCCTGATCACCGCGCGCGATCACCCCCGCATCCAAACCGCTGCCGATCTCGCCCAGCGCACGCTGCTCGCTTTCACTACGGGTTGCGCCTATCGCCGCCGCCTGGAAGCGTGGCTCGGACGTTCCAAGATGGCGCCCGATCGCGTGATGGAATACGGCTCGTACCACGCCATTGTGGCGTGCAGCGCGGCCGGAGCAGGGATCGCCGTTGTCCCGAGGTCGGTGCTGCGCGCGAGCGGGATGGAAGCGCAGCTCGCCATACATCCTCTGCCGAAGAACATTGCCGTGGCAAAGACCATGCTGGTATGGCGGCGGGGCCACGAGTCCATGCCGCTCGCTGCGCTGCGCGACGCACTCGCTTGAGGATCTGCGGCGTCGACTTCACTTGCGCGCCGCGCAAGGCGAAGCCGATCACCGTAGCGTCCGGCATCCTGGCGCGCTCGACGCTGCGCGTGGAAGAGCTCGAAGAGCTGGGAAGCTTCGTGGACTTCGAAGCGTTCTTGCAGCGGCCTGGACCGTGGCTCGGCGGCTTCGACTTTCCATTCAGCCTGCCGCGCGAGCTGGTGCGCGATCTCGCATGGCCGGCCGAGTGGTCGGCCCTGGTTGCGCACTGCGCCCGCTTGAGCCGCCTCGAACTGCGCGCCGCGCTCGACGCCTATCGCGGCACCCGCAGTTCGGGAAGCAAATACGTGCACCGCGCAACCGATATTCCCGCGGGCTCGTCGAGCCCGATGAAGCTCGTCAATCCGCCCGTCGCACTCATGTTCCACGAAGGGGCGCCGCGTCTCGCGGCCGCGGATGTCTGCCTGCCCGGGCTTCGGCCAAATGCTTCCTCACGGATCGCGCTGGAGGCCTATCCGGGCCTCCTTGCTCGCAAGCAGCTCGGTATCCGCGCTTCTTATAAGAGCGATACGCGGAGCGAGCACACGCCGTCGCGTCGGCAGGCGCGCGCGCAGATCGTGCGGGCGTTGAAACGCGGTCAGCCGCTTGGAATTGTCCTGGGGTTGGCGAAACGCCTCGAGACGCAGGTGCTCGAAGATGGCACAGGCGATTTGCTCGACGCGGTGATCTGCGCCGTGCAGGCGGCCTGGGCATGGCGCAAGCGCCGCGCGAACTACGGACTGCCGGTCGATGCGCCGGCGGGGGAAGGCTGGATTCTTACTGCTTAGGCGCCGGCACGAGACGGTAGCCCTTCGACTCCATGCAGAA
>JAICPQ010000095.1 GCA_025929745.1 Burkholderiales bacterium
AATTGAGCTTCTGCTGGACTTCCGCAGAAAGGCCCCGCACGTCGCGGTAATCAAACTCGGAGGGTAAGGCGCGATCCTCGAACTCCCCGCGCCGCGCGACCTCATCACGCTGACGCTCGATATAACCCTCGTACTTCGCTTGGATCTCGACCTGCTCGGCGACCATCGGGTCGACCACGCCGTCCTGCGGCAAATCGGCGTGGCGTACCTCAGGCCGACGAAGTAGCTCATAGGCTGGCCGCTTTTCCTGAGGGCCAGCGCTTACAAACACGCCTTTGAGGCGCGCGGTTTCCTGTGCGATCGCATCGCGCTTCCGCGCGAACGCCGTCCAGCGCTCGTCCGCCACCAATCCCAGCCTGCGGCCCGTCTCGGTGAGTCGCAAATCGGCGTTGTCCTCGCGCAGCATAAGGCGATATTCGGCCCGGCTCGTAAACATCCGGTAGGGCTCGGATACACCGCGGGTCACGAGATCATCGACGAGCACGCCGAGGTAGGCCTCGTCGCGCCTCGGACACCAGGCATCGCGCCCCAGCGTCTGCAGCCCGGCGTTCGAGCCGGCGAGCAACCCCTGCGCCGCCGCCTCCTCGTATCCGGTAGTGCCGTTGATCTGGCCGGCGAAAAACAGCCCGCTGATGCTTTTGGTCTCCAGGGACGTGCGCAGATGGCGCGGGTCGAAATAGTCGTATTCGATCGCGTAGCCGGGGCGCACGACGTGCGCATTCTCCAGGCCGCGGATCGAGCGCACGAGCTCCAGCTGCACGTCGAACGGCAGGCTCGTGGAGATTCCGTTTGGGTAGATTTCGTGCGTCGTCAGGCCTTCCGGCTCGAGGAAGATCTGGTGGCTCGCCTTGCCGACGAAGCGATGGATCTTGTCCTCGATCGAGGGGCAGTAGCGCGGACCGACGCCCTGGATGGCGCCTGTGAACATCGGCGAGCGGTCGAGGGCCGCGCGGATGATCTCGTGTGTGCGCTCGTTGGTATGCGCGATCCAACACGGTCGCTGCGCCGGATGTATTTCCCGCCGGCCGAGGAACGAGAACACCGGCTCCGGTGAATCGCTGCGTTGTTCCTCCATGAGGCTGAAATCGATTGAGCGGGCGTCGAGTCGGGGCGGCGTGCCGGTCTTCAGTCGTCCAACCGGCAGCCGAAGCTCGCGCAGTCGCGTGGCCAGTCTCAGCGCGGGCGGATCACCGGCGCGTCCGGCCTGATAGTTTTGCAGCCCGACGTGGATGAGTCCGGAAAGGAAGGTTCCGGTAGTCAAGACAACCGTGCGGCTACGGAACGCTACGCCGACCTGCGTTGCGACGCCGACCGCGCGGTCGCCTTCGAGCAGGATGTCGTCGACTTGCTGTTGGAACAGCCACAGATTGGGCTGGTTCTCAAGTCGGCGCCGGATCGCGTTCCGGTACAGCACCCGGTCAGCCTGCGCCCGGGTCGCCCGGACAGCCGGTCCCTTGGAAGCGTTCAGCGTGCGAAACTGGATCCCGGCCTCATCAGTAGCGAGCGCCATGGCCCCGTCCAGCGCATCGATCTCCCTTGCCAGATGACCTTTGCCGATGCCTCCGATGGACGGGTTGCACGACATCTGTCCCAAGGTCTCTATGCTGTGCGTAAGAAGCAGCGTCGCGCAGCCGAGGCGGGCCGCAGCCAATGCTGCCTCGGTACCAGCGTGACCGCCACCGACCACGATGACGTCGAACTCGCGCGGAAAAACCATGGGGTGCGCAATTTTACGTGATCGTTTCACGTGAAACTACACCGGGTCCGCGTTTCACGTGGAACCTATTATCTTTGCTGCGCCGCATCATGCCTCTCACTCGCCCGCTATCGCACCGCTTTTTCCAGCGCTCCCTTACGCCGCACGTTTCTCATCTCCATCATCGGCCGCCTGCCGATTGGCGTAACGGGGCTCGCCATTCTCGTTCTCGTTCAGTCCGCCACGGGTTCGTTCGCCCGGGGCGGCTTCGCGGCCGGGTGCTATGTCAGCGGCCTCGCGCTCGCCGCCCCGGGCCTGGGACGCATGATCGACCGGCACGGCCCGCGCGCGGTGCTGCGCTTTTGCGCTCTCGCATTTCCATCAGCGCTAGCGTTCCTCATCTACGGCTCAGAGGCTGCCGTGCCTTGGCTTGAGATCGCGGCGGCGGCGGCAGCAGGGGCCAGCTTTCCACCAATTACGGTCTGCATGCGGACTTACATGCGGCGTGCGCTCACCGACGAAGCGCTTTTATCGGCGGCGTTCTCTGCAGAATCGGTGCTGATCGAGGTGATTTTCATCATCGGCCCCCTTGTGGTCGCGGTCTTTGCCGCGACGGCCGCCCCCGCATTGGCCGTCTGGTTCTCCGCCGGCTGTGCGCTCGTCGGCACGCTCGTGTTCCTGCGCTCGCCGGCGCTACAGGGTTGGCGCATCGAGCGTCGCTCAGCCACGGGCCTGCTCGGTCCGCTCGCGCGGCGCGACTTTGCGCATCTGGTTGGAATCGTGCTCTGCTTCGCCACGGCCTTCGGCTTCCTCGAAATCGGCATTACGGCGTACGCCGTCGAGACAAGCGACGCCGCGCTTGCTGGCGTGCTGCTCGGCCTGATGAGCGCGGGCAGCGCTCTTGGGGGCCTTGCTTATGGAAGCCGCGCGTGGCACGCGCCGCTTGCGCGGCAGTTCGCGGCGGCACTCGCCCTGACGGCCGCCGGGCTCGCCGTGCTCGCGGCGCCTTGGCAACCTTGGGTGTTTGCGGTCTGGTCGCTATTAGCAGGGGTCGCGATTGCGCCCGCCTTGATTATTCAATCCATGCTCGTCACGAAGACTGCGGCGACCGAGCACTCCACCGAGGCTTTCACATGGACGACGAGCGCCCTGCTCGCTGGTGTCGGGATCGGACTTGCCTTTGGCGGCATTCTGCTCGAGCGCCTTCCTTGGTCGGCGGCGTTCGTTGCGGGCGCGGCGGCGGCGCTGCTCTCGGCCGCCGGTGCGAGGGTCTTTTTACGCCGCTAGCTTTTCGTGCATGCGGCCGCGGCGCGCTTCGAGCGCAGCCGGAAGCCGGGCACCGAGCTTGGCGAAGAGCTCGTCGTGCGAGCGCAATTCCTCTTTCCATGCGGCCGCATCCACCTGTGTGAGCTCGGAGAAGCGCGCGGCGCTCACCTTGTCTAGCCCACTCCAGTTCAGGTCCTCGTAGCGAGGCATCAAGCCGAGCGGCGTTTCCTGGCCGCGTGCGCTTCCCTGACAGCGCTCGACGATCCATGCAAGCACGCGCATGTTCTCGCTGAAGCCCGGCCACAGGAACTTGCCGCCGGCGTCGCGCCGAAACCAGTTCACGCGGAAGATCTTCGGCGGCTGCTTTACCGCGCGACCCATTTTCAGCCAGTGCGCGAAGTAGTCGCCCATGTTGTAGCCGCAAAACGCGAGCATCGCCATCGGGTCGCGGCGCACTACGCCCACTTTCCCGGTAATCGCTGCGGTGGTTTCGGAGCCGAGGGTGGCTGCCATATAGGTGCCTTCTTCCCAGCTCGGCGCTTCGACTACGAGGGGTACGGTGGTCGAGCGCCGGCCACCGAAGATGAACGCAGAGATCGGGACGCCGGCCGGATCTTCCCAAGCGGGGTCCATCGACGGGCATTGGGCCGCGGGCACGGTAAAACGCGCATTGGCATGCGCGGCCAAGCGGCCGCTATCCGGGGTCCAGTCCTTTCCCTGCCAATCGATCAGCCGCGCCGGCGGCTCATCGGTCATTCCTTCCCACCAGACATCGCCCTCCGGAGTCATGGCCACGTTAGTGAAAATCACGTTCGCCTGCAGCATCTGCATCGCGTTGGGATTGGTGTGCTGCGAAGTGCCCGGGGCCACGCCGAACAGGCCGTACTCGGGGTTGATTGCCCGGAACCGGCCGTCCGGGCCCGGCTTGATCCACGCAATGTCTTCCCCAATGGTCGTGACCTTCCAGCCACTGAAGCCTGCCGGGGGGATCAGCATTGCGAGGTTGGTCTTGCCACAGGCGGAAGGGAAAGCCGCCGCCATATAAGTCTTCTCGCCGGACGGCGCCTGCACGCCGAGGATCAGCATGTGCTCGGCGAGCCAGCCTTCGTCGCGCGCCATGACCGAGGCGATGCGAAGCGCCAAGCATTTCTTGCCGAGAAGAGCGTTGCCGCCGTAGCCCGAGCCGAAAGACCAGATCTCCCGCGTCTCCGGGAAATGAACGATCCACTTCTCCTTCTCACTGCACGGCCACGCAACATCCTTGCGCCCAGGCGCGAGTGGCGCACCAACCGAATGTACGCAAGGAACGAAAGGCCGGTCCTCGCCGAGCCATTCGGCGACCGCGCGTCCCATGCGCGTCATGATGCGCATGTTCGCGACCACGTAAGCCGAATCGGAGATCTCGACGCCGACCTGCGCAATGGGCGAGCCGATGGGGCCCATGGAAAACGGCATGACGTACATGGTGCGTCCACGCATGCAGCCATCGAATAGGCGGGTCAGCGTGGCCCGCATTTCGCGGGGATCGATCCAATTGTTGGTCGGACCGGCGTCTTCTTTCTTCTGGCTGCAGATGAAGGTGCGGTCCTCCATGCGCGCAACGTCGCTTGGGTGCGAACGCGCGAGATAAGAGTTCGGCCGCAGCCGGTCGTTCAGACGGATGAAAGTTCCGGCGGCTACGAGCTCACCGCAAAGCCGGTCGTATTCTGCCTGCGAGCCATCGCACCACACGATGCTCTCCGGCTTGGCCATGCGTGCGACCTCGGCAACCCATTGACGCAACCGTCGATGTCGCACCCAGGATGGGGCTTGCGACTGGTCCAATGGGGTGCTCGGTGCATTCATCGTGCGGTCTCTCTAGAAGCAAACGGCCCAGCACGGGCTGGGCCGAGGACATGAGAGTACTGTGTGCCAGCGATTCTAACATCGGCGGTTCACCGGAAAGCGCCATCCGGTCAGCCTATGCGTCACATTAGTGTTATATTTCAGTTACTTACCGATGCAGAAGCGCGCGAAGATTTCTCCAAGCAGGTGCTCGACGTCGAACTGGCCCGTGATCGAACCGAGCGCGCGGTGCGCGAGGCGCAGTTCTTCCGCGAAAAGCTCCCAGCGCTGCTCTTTGGCGGCGAGCTCGAGATGGCCTCGTGCCTCGTCCAAGGCCCGCAGGTGGCGCTCGCGCGCAAGGTAAACCGGCTCGCCGCTCGACGACCACCCCGCGACGCGAAGGATGGCGGCGCGCAACGCATCCATACCCTCGCCGGTCTTCGCCGATAGAGCGATCGCCCCACGCGGCGCGGCGAATCCAGGCATAAGGTCGATTTTGTTGTAGACCTCGATGCGCGCGAGGTCGGGCGGAATCGGCGGCGTCTCCTCGGCGCCACCCGTCGCATCGAGGACCACAATCGCCGCATCTGCCCGCGCAAGCTCCCGCTCGGTACGCTCGATGCCCATGCGCTCGACTGCGTCGGACGAAATGCGCAGGCCCGCGGTATCGACGACTACGAGCGGAACGCCATCGATCTCAATGGGCTCGCGCAGCGCATCGCGCGTGGTGCCGGGAACCGCCGCGACGATCGCGCGCTCCTCGCCCGCGAGGCGGTTGAGCAAGCTGGATTTGCCAACGTTGGGTCGGCCTGCGATCACGATATGAATGCCCGAACGAAGCAGGCTTCCCTGCCGGCTTTGGGCAAGAATCCCATCCAAGGCGCGTCGCAGCGCGCCGAGACGCCGTACGGCATCCTCGCGATCCAAGCTGTCGACGTCCTCCTCGGGAAAATCGAGCATCGCCTCGGTCAAGGCGCGCAGCTCCACAAGACCACTTTGCAGCGCGCCGATCGCCGCCGAGAACTCACCGCTCAGGGAGCGCAGCGCCGAGCGCGCCGCTTCGCGGCTCGCAGCGTCGATGAGGTCGGCCACGGCCTCGGCCTGCGCCAGGTCGAGCTTACCTTCGAGAAAAGCGCGGCGCGTGAACTCGCCCGGCTCAGCGAGGCGCGCGCCAGCGTCGAGACACGCAGCGAGCAGTACCTGCATCACGACCGGCCCGCCGTGTCCTTGCAGCTCGAGCACCGCCTCGCCTGTATAAGAATGCGGCGCGGGAAAGTAAAGCGCGATGCCCTGGTCGATCGCCTCGCCGCCGGCGTCGCGGAATACCGCGTGTAAGGCCGTTCGCGGCTTGGGTGCGCGTCCCACGACTTTCTTTGCGATCGCAAGCGCCAGGGAGCCCGACACGCGCAACACGCCGATGCCGCCGCGGCCGGCCGGCGTCGCCACCGCAGCGATTGTGTCGCGAGTCAGCTCATCGCTTGGCATGGGCAGGCTTGTCGCGGTCGAACATGCGCTGGATCTGCCATTGCTGGGCGATGGAGAGAATGTTGTTGACGAGCCAGTAGAGCACAAGGCCCGCGGGAAAGAAGAAGAAAAAGATGCTGAAGACGAACGGCATGATCTGCATGACGCGCGCCTGCACCGGATCCGGTGGCACCGGGTTCATGCGCGTCTGCAACACCATGGTGGCCGTCATGAGGATCGGCAGCACGTAGTACGGGTCGAGGGCGGAGAGGTCCTTGATCCAGAGCATGAAGGGTGCATGGCGCAACTCGATCGCCGCGAGCAGCACCCAGTAGAGAGCGATGAACACCGGAATTTGGACGAGGATCGGGAAGCAGCCGCCGAGCGGGTTGATCTTCTCGGTCTTGTACAGCTCCATCATGGCCTGGTTCATCTTCTGCCGGTCGTGCGCGTACATCTCGCGGAGCTTCGTCAGCCGCGGGGTAATCAGCTTCATCTTTGCCATTGACTTGTAGCTCGCCGCCGAGAGCGGGAAGAAGACAATTTTGATGAGCACAGTGAGCAGGATGATGGCCACGCCCCAGTTGCCCGAAAGCGCGTGAAACTTCTCCAGAAGCCAGAAGAGCGGCCAGGCAATGATAGCCAGCCAGCCGTAGTCGACCACGAGATCAAGCCCTGGCGCCGCAGCCTGCAGCCGGCGCTGCTCCTGCGGCCCGACGTAGAGGGGCACCTTCACTGCTGCGCTCGAACCGGCTGCGACGTTGAGCGGCACCATGGCGCGGGCAGCGTAGATGCCGTCGGGTCGCTTCTCGGTTACGTAGTCGCGCGGCACGCCCTGCGGCGGCAGCCATGCGGAAACGAAGTAATGCTGCACGAAAGCAAGCCAGCCGTTCGTCGCCTGTTTGACGTGATCGGAGCGGCCTTTGTCGAGGTCCGATGGATACACCTTCTCGAACTTGCGCTCGTCGGTATAGACGGCGAAACCGATGAAGCTCTGCGCGCCGAAGGTTTCGGCGACGGTGTTGGTGTTCGTTTCGGGCTTGCCGTCGTGCGTCAGCTGGAAGTACGCGTACGCGCCGAGCGGCGCCGAACCGGCGTTCTGCACCTCCAAAGCGACGTCGATCACGTAGCTGTCGCGCTTGAACGTGTAGGTCTTTCGCACCTGCGCGCCGTCCTTCCCCGTCGCGGAGAGAACCAGCGTGACTTCATCGCGCCCGGCAGCGAGCGCACGCTCGCCCGGCTCGGCACGCCAAAACGTGCGGTGATTTGGTCCGCCCTCGCCCGCCAGTCCGCTTTGCGCCTCGTAGTGGTGCTCGGGCCCGAGCAGCACCAGGCTCCGGGAAAGATCCTTGGAATCCTTGTGGCGCAAGAGTTCGACTCGCTTCAGTGTGCCGCCGAGCGTATCGACTTCGACCGCGATGAGATCGGTGCTGATGCGCACGATCTCGCCTTTCGCCGGGCTTGCGCCCTCCGGCATGGCGGCCGAGGGCTTCGCCGCTGGGGCAGCAGCAGCCACCGGCTTCTCGGGGACCGGCACGCCCTGCGCGGTGGCCGGCGAAGGCGCCGGTTTGGGTCGTTTCTCCTTCTCCCAAGCCTCCCAGAGCATGAGCAAAGAGAAGCTGAAGATAACGAGCAGGATAAGTCGCTGGGTGTCCATTTGGTCTAGGGAACGGGGTCGTGTCCGCCGGGATGCCACGGACCGCATCGACAGAGGCGCCGCGCGGCGAGCCAGCATCCGCGCCAGAATCCATGGCGCACGAGCGCCTCTTCGGCGAATTCGGAGCAGCTCGGAAAGAACCGGCAGCATGGCGCCAGTAGTGGGCGCACGCACCATCGATAGGTTTTCAAAGCGAAGCGAAGGACGCGGACCGTCATGGCTTCAGGCGCGGAAGGAGCGCGCGCAACTGCGCGACCATCTTCGCCGAGGGCTGAGCGCCATAAGGTGGTCGCACCAGGACATCGAGCGCTCCCAGATCGCCCTGCGTTAGGCGAAACGCCTCGCGGATGCAGCGTTTGATACCGTTGCGCACGACCGCGCGCGCGGCGTGTCTGCGCGACACGAGCAAGCCGAGCCGCGCCTCGCCGCTCTCGCGTCTCGCGACATAGAAGGTATAGCCGTTCAAGCTGCGCCGTGAACCGTGCCGCAGCAGATTTTCGAAGTCGTCTTTTCGCCTCAGGCGGCGCGACGCGTCCAGCCCGAAGCGCTTGCCTGCCGCGACTACAACCCGAGGCGGCGCCGGCCGCGTGCGCGGCGGCTGCGCAGCACTTTGCGCCCGCCGGCGCTGCGACTGCGCACGAGAAAACCATGGCGCCGCGCGCGCCGCGTCTTCGAGGGTTGGTAGGTCCGCTTCGTCGCCATTGGCCGATCCGAAAAAGGGCGGTATTAGAGCGTGCGCGTAAGCGCGTTGTCAATTCATCTGTGGATAACACGTCACCAAGAAGGTAAAATTCGGGTTCGCTTTAGGCCAACGAAAAGATGCAAAACCTCTGGGATGCCTGCCTGCGTCGTCTCGAGCAGGAGATCCCCGCGCAGCAGTTCAATACGTGGATCCGGCCGCTTGCTCCCGAGGCAGGCGATGCATCCGACACCCTCGTTCTCACCGCACCCAACCGCTTCATTCTCGAGCTCGTGCGCGAGCGCTTCGCGGCGCGCATCGAGCGCCTCGCCGCCGAAACGAGCGGGCGCCAGCTCGGGCTGCGGCTGGTGCTCGCGCGCGTCGCCGAGGTCGCGCCTGTGCGCGCGCAGGCGCCTACGCCGCCGCGGGGCGTCGACGCGCCGACCGTACAGGAGCGCGCGCGCCTCAATCCGGCTTTCACTTTCGACAGCTTCGTGACCGGCAAGGCGAACCAGCTCGCACGCGCCGCCGCGCTGCAGGTCGCCGAAAATCCTGGGGTTTCGTACAACCCGCTTTTCGTCTACGGCGGCGTGGGCCTGGGCAAGACGCACCTGATGCAAGCCATCGGGAACCGGCTGTGCGGCAGGGGACAGGCCCGGATGATGTACGTGTCCACCGAGCACTTCACCAACGAGCTGATCGCCGCGG
>JAICPQ010000053.1 GCA_025929745.1 Burkholderiales bacterium
CGCTGCGCGTCACGCTGGTACAGGGGATATCCGCAAGCGACAAGATGGACGGCACCGTGCGCAAGGCGGTTGAGCTTGGCGTTGCCGAAGTGCAACCGGTCCTGGCCGCACGCTCCGTGGCGCGGCCGAAGGGTGAGCGCGCCGAGAACCGGCGCGCGCACTGGCAGAAGGTGGTCATCGCGGCGTGCGAGCAATGCGGCCGTAACCGCATTCCCCAGGTTCACCCGGTGATGGGAGCGATGGAATATCGCGCGCCACAAGAAGCGGCGAAGCTGCTTCTTTCTCCCAACTCGCGCCTGCGCTTCGCGCAGGCAGTGAAGACGGGCGAGACCTTCGCCCTGGCGGCCGGCCCCGAGGCCGGCTTCACCGCCGACGAGGAAGCGGCCTTCGCGTCCGCCGGTTTCGTGCCGGTGTCGCTCGGGCCGCGGGTGCTGCGCACCGAAACCGCCGCCGTGGCGGCGATCGCCGCGCTCAACGCGTTGCGGGGCGATTCCGCGTAATCAGCTCGGCCAGCCGCTCGTTGCCGTTGGAACGCGCGAAGTCCACCGCGTCGCGGCCCCAGAAGTCGGTCGCGCCGAGGTCCACGCCCTGCCCGGCGATGAAGAGCTCCGCGGCAATGGCGTCGTTGCGCTTGACGGCGTCGAGGAACTGCTTCGAATCGTGGTATGTAAGCCCCATCGAGGTGAGATCTCTGCGCGCCTGCAACGGGTCCATGCGCGGCCGCGCGTCCTTCACGCCGAGGTTCTTCCTCGCCGCCGCGGCGAGATCGCGGCCGATGGCCGCGATGGTGGCGCGGTGTTGCGGGGGCACGTCGGCAAGCATCTCCTTCACCAGGCCGGACACCGCCTCGTTGGCGACCGGGTTGCGGCCGAGGAGCACCTCATCGATGGCGCGCAGGCTCTGCGTCGGCGTCTCCGACTCGGCGGCGATGCGCACGAAAAGGTGGATCAGCGTGAGCGCGTGACCGAAGGCCGGCCATTCCTCGTTCTGCGCGAGCGCCGGCGCGGCGGGCGCGATGAGCATGGCGGCGAGCAGGATACGAATCGTCTTCATGGGTATTGCCCCTCCGTGGTCCCCAAGGATAACGCGGCGACCCGCTTTTGGTTTCATCGATAGAATGTTGAAAAAATTACAGTATGGAGAACGCAGGGAGCTTCGTCCGATGGTTCCGCCAGGTCGCGCCGTACGTGCACGACTTCGGCGGCCGCACCTTCGTGATCGCGTTCGGCGGCGAGATGGTCGCCGAGCGGGCCCGTTTTCAGAGCTTTATCCACGATGTCAACGTCCTTGCCTCGCTCGAGATCCGGCTTGTCCTGGTGCACGGCGCACGGCCGCAGATCGAAGCCGAGATGAAGGCGAAAGGGATGCGCTCGCGCTACGCGCAGGGCCTGCGCATCACCGACGAGGCCGCCCTCACGGTGGTGAAGCACGCGGGCGGCGTGCTGCGCGTGGAGATCGAGGCGCTGCTCTCCCAGGGGCTACCCGATTCGCCGATGGCGCGCGCGCAGATCCGCGTCGTATCCGGCAACTACATCACCGCCCGCCCGATCGGCGTGCGCAACGGCGTGGATTTCCAGTTCACCGGCGCGGTGCGCAAAGTCGACGCCGCGGCGCTTGCGGCGCAGCTCGACGTCGTGGATATCGTGGTCGTGCCGCACCTCGGCTATTCGTCCACCGGCGAAGTGTTCAACCTCGCGTGGGAGGACGTGGCGGAAAGCGTGGCGGTGGCGCTGCACGCGGACAAGCTGCTCATGTACACGGACAAGCTTCCCACCAGCCGCAAGGGCGAAGTCGTCTCCGAGCTCACCGCCGAGGAGGCCAGCGCGCTGGCGAGCGCAAGGAAGAGCGATCTCACGCCCACCGCGCGGCGCGCGATGGAACACCTCGCGCGCGCGGTCGAAAACGGCGTCGCGCGCGGCCACCTGGTCTCGCGGCGCGCGCCCGGGTCGTTGCTGCTCGAGCTATTCACGCACGCGGGCGTCGGCACCATGATCACCGCCGATGCCGTCGAGAAACTGCGCCCGGCGCGCGTAGAGGATGTGCGCGGCATGCTCGCGCTCATCGAGCCGCTCGAAGCCGAGGGTACACTGGTCAAGCGAAGCCGCGAGCTGCTCGAAGCCGAGATCGGAAAGTTCCTCGTCGTCGAGCACGAGGCGCGCATCGTCGGCTGCGCCGCGCTCTACCCGTTCCCCGACGACAGGAGCGCGGAGTTCGCCTGCCTCGCCGTCGACGCCGAGTACCGCGAGGCTGGCTACGGCGAGCGGCTGCTCAAAGCCTGCGAGCAGCGCGCCAGAGGCCTCAAGCTGCGCAAGCTCTTCGCCCTTACCACGCACGCCGCGCACTGGTTTCTCGAGCAAGGCTTCCGCGCAGCGTCGGTGGACGCATTGCCCGAGCGTCGCAAGGCGCTCTACAACTGGCGGCGCGGCTCGAAGGTGTTTCTCAAGAGAATATAATCTCGCGCTATGGCGCGAATGGTGAAGTGCGTGAAGCTCGGCCGCGAAGCCGAGGGCCTGGAGTTTCCTCCGTATCCCGGCGCGCTCGGCAAGCGCATCTGGGAGAACGTCTCGAAGGAAGCCTGGCAGCAGTGGCTCAAGCAGCAGACGATGCTCGTGAACGAAAACCGCTTGAACCTCGCCGACCAGCGCGCGCGCAAGTACCTCATGGAGCAGACCGAGCGCCACTTCTTCGGCGCCGGCGCGGACGTCGCGTCCGGCTACGTTCCGCCGGAGGACAAAAAGTAGCGAAAAGCCGTCGCAAGGCCCGCGAGGCCGAGCGCCGCAGCCAGGAATACAGGCGTCATGCCGGCGCCGTCGACGACGTGCGACGCGAGCCACACCCCCGAAGCCTGTCCCAGGAAGAGGAAGGTCGCGAAGAGCGCCACCGCCGAGCCGCGATCTTCCGGCGCGACCTGGGTGACATGCGTTTGCACGGTTGTATGCAGCATGTAGAAGCCCGCGCCGACCGCGCCGATGGACAAGGTGGTGAGCGTCAGGAATGGTGATAGCGCAAGGCCGAGATAGCCGATAAAGAGCGCGGCGCCGCCGAGCGTCGCGAGCCCCCGTTCGCCGAGCCGCCGTACCGCGCGCCGCGCCGCGAGCGCGTACAGCATGCCGCCGGCCGCGTACGCGGTGACGAGCGTCCCGGCGAGGCCCGGGCCCAGCAGGAAGCGCCGCTGGAGATAGATCGCGACAAAAGCCAGCGCGCCGAAGATGAAAAGCCCTTCGACATATCCGGTCGCGATCAGCACGCGGAGCCGCGGATGGACAAGGAGGCGCGGCATGCGCGCGAGGCTCTGGCGGATCGCGCCGCGCCCGGCGCCGCGACGCGCGGCGAGCGGATTGCGCTTCACTTCCAGAACGAGAAGCAGCGCAACGATGAAAAGAAGCGCGGCCATCGCGAAAAAGATCGTGCGCCAGCCGAAATGCTCGCCGAGCCAGCCGGCGGCCGCGGTGCCGAAGGCGACGCCGGCCATCTGCCCGACGAGAAAACGTGCGAGAAGCGGCTGGCGCTTCTCGTAGGAAACCGTGTCGCCGATCCACGCGAGCGCGAGCGGAATGAACGCACCGATGGTCGCGCCGGAGACGAAGCGCGCGGCGACGAGCGCGCCGAGCGATGGGGCGAGTGCGCACGCTGCCGAGCCGAACGCCGAGACCAATGCCGCCGCGGCAATCGTGCGGTAGCGCCCATAGCGGTCGCCGAGCGGCCCGCAAACCACCTGCAGGAGGCCGTAGGACAGCGCGAACGCCGTGACCGCGGCCGACGCCGCGCCCGCGGTCACGGCGTATTCGTCCGCGATGAGCGGCAGCAAGGGATCAGTCGCGCGCAGGCTCGCTGCGCTGGCGAAGGCCGCCAGCGACAGGAGGAACACCGCGCGATTCAACTAGGCAGGCGTTTCTTGGTGAGGACGCCGGAGGCTTCGGCGAGGAGCAGAACGTCGGCCGGGCGGCGCGCGAAAATGCCGTTCGTCACGACGCCGGCGATCTGGTTGAGCTCCCCCTCCACCTTCGGCGGATCGAGGAGCGTCATGCCATGGCAATCCAGAACCACGTTGCCGTTATCCGTGGTGAAGCCTTCGCGCAGCCGCGGGTGGCCGCCCATCTTCACCACTTCACGCGCGACGTAGCTGCGCGCCATCGGAATCACCTCGATCGGCACCGGGAACTTGCCCAGCACCGGCACGAGCTTCGAGCCGTCGCAGATGCACACGAACCTGCGCGCGACCGCGGCCGTGAGCTTCTCGCGCGTGAGCGCGCCGCCGCCGCCCTTGATCATATGGAGATGCTCGGTTACCTCGTCCGCGCCGTCGATGTAGACCGGAAGCTCGTTCACGCTGTTCAGGTCGAGCACGCGCACGCCGATTTTCCGCAGCCTTTCGGCGCTCGTCTCGGAAGCCGCGACCGCTCCGTCGATCTGGTGCTTGATGGAGGCGAGCGCCTCGATGAACTTGAACACCGTGGAGCCGGACCCCACGCCGATGACCGGGTCCTGAACGTATTTGAGCGCCTCGCGCGCAACGCGCTCCTTCAGTTCGTCCTGGGTCATCGCTTGCGTTGCGGCGGGAGATCGGTGCACACGCCTTCGAAGACCTCCGCCGCCATGCCGACCGACTCGGCCGTGGTCGGATGCGGATGGATGGTCTTGCCGATGTCGGTCGCGTCCGCGCCCATTTCGATGGCGAGCGCGATCTCGCTGATCAGGTCGCCCGCGCCGAGGCCAACGATGCCGCCGCCCACGACGCGATGCGTCTCCGCATCGAAGATGAGCTTGGTAAAGCCTTCGTCGCGCGCATTGGCGATGGCGCGCCCCGACGCGGCCCACGGGAACTTCGCCACGCCCACCGCGACGCCGCTCTTCTTCGCTTCGTCCTCGGTGAGTCCCACCCAGGCGATCTCCGGATCGGTGTAGGCGACTGAGGGCACGACGCGCGCGTCGAAGTGCGACTTCTGCCCCGCGGCCGCTTCCGCGGCGACGTGACCTTCGTGCACCGCCTTGTGGGCGAGCATCGGATTACCGGCGATGTCGCCGATGGCGAAGATGTTGGGCACATTCGTGCGTCGCTGGCTGTCGACCGGGATAAACCCCTTGGCATCGACTTCGACGCCGGCCTTTTCCGCGCCAATCCTCCTGCCGTTCGGCGCGCGCCCGACGGAGACGAGGATCATGTCGTAGGTCTTGGCTTCCGCGCCTTCGAACGAAACCTTGAGCCCGTCCTTCGCGCCCTCGACCTTGGTGGTCTTGGTTTTGAGCATGATCTTGTCGAAGCGCGGCGCGTTGAACTTCTGCCACACCGCGACCAGGTCGCGATCGGCGCCAAGCATGAGGCCGTCCATCATCTCGACGACGTCGAGGCGCGCGCCGAGCGTCGAGTAGACCGTGCCCATCTCGAGGCCGATGATGCCGCCGCCGATGATGAGCAGCTTCTTCGGGATGGAGCGCAGCTCGAGTGCGCCGGTCGAGTCGACGATGCGCGGGTCATCCGGCAGGAACGGAAGCTTCGCCGCCTGCGAGCCGGCGGCGATGATCGCGCTTTGGAACCGGATGGTCTTGCCGCCCACGTCCATGCGGTTGCGGTCGAGGAACGTGCCGGCGCCCTGCACCACCTGCACCTTTCGCACCTTCGCCATGCCGGCAAGCCCGCCGGTCAGCTTGCCGACCACCTTGTCCTTGAATCCGCGCAGCTTGGCGAGATCGACCTTCGGCTCGCCAAATGTGATGCCGTGCGACGCGAGCGCTTTCGCGCCGTCCACGATGGCCGCCGTGTGCAGCAGCGCTTTCGACGGAATGCAGCCGACGTTGAGGCATACGCCGCCGAGCGTGGCATAGCGCTCGACCAGCACGGTCTTCATCCCAAGGTCGGCCGCGCGAAACGCGGCCGAATAACCACCGGGTCCGGCGCCGAGGACGAGCACATCGCACTCGATGTCGGCTCCAGCCGAAGGTGAGGGTGATGAACTCTTCGGTGCTTCAGGCCCCTTGGACGGGGCCCTCATTGCCGGCGCCTCTGCGCGTGTCGCTTCCGCGTCAAGTATCAGAATCGGCGATCCCTTCGAAACCTTGTCGCCAACCTTGACCACCAGCTTGGCAACCTTCCCGGCCGTGGGGGACGGAATTTCCATGGTCGCCTTGTCCGACTCGAGCGTGATGAGTGACTGCTCCTTGTCGATCGCGTCGCCGGGCTTAACGAGCACCTCGATGACTTCGACCTCCTTGAAGTCGCCGATGTCGGGGACTTTGACTTCAGTACTTGGCATTGACTACAGAATGAGCTTCCGAATGTCGGAAAGCACCGAGACCAGGAACGCGGAGAAGCGCGCCGCGGTGGCGCCGTCGATGACTCGGTGGTCGTAGGAAAGCGAAAGCGGAAGCATGAGGCGCGGCGCGAATGTCTTTCCGTCCCATACCGGGCGCAAGGCGCTGCGCGAGACGCCGAGGATGGCGACTTCGGGCGCGTTGATGATCGGCGTGAACGCGGTGCCGCCAATGCCGCCCAGGCTCGAGATCGAAAAGGTGCCGCCCTGCATGTCGGCCGGCGCGAGCTTGCCGTCGCGCGCTTTCTTCGAAATGTCGCCGAGCTCCTGTGCGATGTCGAACACGCCCTTGCGGTCGGCGTCGCGCACGACAGGCACGACGAGCCCGCCGGGCGTATCCACGGCTACGCCGACGTTGTAGTACTTCTTGACGATCAGGTTCTCGCCCGACTTGTCGAGCGACGAGTTGAACTGCGGGTACTGGCGCAGCGCCGTGACGCAGGCCTTGATCATGAAGGCGAGCATCGTCAGCTTGAAGCCTTTTTTCTCCGTCTCGACGGTCTGCGCCTTGCGGAAGGCCTCGAGGTCCGTGATGTCCGCTTCGTCGAACTGCGTGACGTGCGGAATCGAAATCCAGTTGCGATGCAGGTAAGGACCCGAGAGCTTCTGGATGCGCGAAAGCGCCTTGGTCTCGACCGGGCCGAACTTGGCGAAGTCGATTTCGGGCCACGCTGGAAGATTGAACGGCAACGCCCCACCGCCTTGCGGCGCCACCGGCGCCTTGCCTTGCACGATGCCCTTCACAAAGGCCTGCACATCGGTGTGCAGGATGCGGCCCTTCGGCCCGCTGCCCTGCACGCGCGAAAGATCGACGCCGAGCTCGCGAGCGAACTTGCGCACCGAAGGGCTCGCGTGCGGCTTGGCGCCCGAAGACGGCGCCTCCTCGCGCGGCGCAGCCGCGGGCGCAGCGGCCACCGGCTTCGGCGCCTGCTGCGGCTTGGCCACTGGAGGAGCGGTGGGCTTCGCCGTTGCCGCGTCTTTCGAATCGAGCACGAGAATCGGCGCGCCCTTCGACACCCGGTCGCCCACCTTGATCTTCAGTTCCTTTACCACACCCGCGGCGGGCGACGGGATCTCCATCGTCGCCTTGTCGGATTCAAGCGTGATGAGGGATTGCTCCTTCGTCACCGCGTCGCCCGGCTTGACCAGGACCTCGATCACCTCCACGTCCTTGAAGTCGCCAATATCAGGCACGGGAACCGTCATCGCACTGCCTGCCTGTTGCGGCTGGGATTTCGGCGCTTCGGCCTTGGCGGGTGGAGGTTTCAGCTTTTCCTCGGGAGCGGTTTCGCCGTTACCTTTTTCGTCCAGGACGAGAATCGGCGAGCCTTTCGAAACCTTGTCGCCCACCTTGATCTTGAGTTCCTTCACCACACCCGAGCCGGGCGACGGAATCTCCATCGTCGCCTTGTCGGACTCGAGCGTGATGAGCGACTGCTCTTTCGACACGGCGTCGCCCGGCTTCACCAGTACTTCGATGACTTCAACTTCCTTGAAGTCGCCGATGTCCGGGACGACAACCTGGTTCATACGGTCGTGGGGTCCGCTTTCTCCGGATCGATTCCGTACTTCTTGATCGCCTCGGCCACGGCTTTGGACTTGCCCTCGCCCTGATCGGCAAACGCCTTGAGCGCGGCGATGACCACGAAAAAGCGGTTCACTTCGAAGAAGTGGCGTAGCTTCGCCCGAGAGTCGGAACGGCCGAAGCCATCGGTGCCGAGTACGCGGTAGACCCGGTCGCTGGGAATGAAGGGCCGGATCTGGTCTGCGAAGGTTTTCATATAGTCGCTCGCCGCGATCACGGGTCCGGCCGGGCGCTTCTCCAGCAGCTGCGTCACATAGGGTGCTTTCGGCTTCGCTTCCGGATGCAGCATGTTCCAGCGGTCGACGGCGAGACCATCGCGCCGCAGCTCAGTGAAGCTCGTTGCGCTCCACACGTCGGCGGCGATACCCCAATCCTTCTCGAGCAGCTCGGCGGCGGCTTCCACCTCGCGCAGGATGGTGCCGGAGCCTAGGAGCTGGACGCGTTGCTTGTGCTTCGCCTTTGATTCGCGCAAGAGATACATCCCCTTCAGGATCCCCTCTTCCACGCCCTGCGGCATCGCCGGATGTTCGTAGTTCTCGTTCATCAGGCTGAGGTAGTAATAAATGTCCTCCTGGTTCGTCACCATGCGCCGCAGGCCGTCTTGAATGATCACTGCGACCTCGTAGCCGTAAGTCGGGTCGTACGAGAGGCAATTCGGGATCACGGACGAGAAGATGTGCGAGTGACCGTCCTCGTGCTGCAGGCCTTCGCCGTTCAGCGTGGTGCGGCCCGCGGTGGCACCGAGCAAAAAGCCGCGCGCGCGCTGATCAGCGGCCGCCCATGCGAGGTCGCCGATGCGCTGAAAGCCGAACATCGAATAGAAAATGTAGAACGGCACCATGACGCGATTCGAATGGCTGTACGAGGTCGCCGCCGCGATCCACGACGAGAAGGCGCCCGCCTCGTTAATGCCTTCCTCGAGGATCTGCCCCGCCTTGTCCTCGCGGTAGTACATCACCTGGTCTTTGTCGACCGGCTCGTACTTCTGGCCTTCGGGCGCGAAGATGCCGAGCTGGCGGAACATGCCTTCCATGCCGAAAGTGCGTGCCTCGTCCGGCACGATCGGCACGATGTGTCTGCCGAGCTCCTTGTCGCGCACCAGCGCAGTGAGCACGCGCACGAAAGCCATGGTGGTCGAGATCTCCCGGCCTTCACCGGAACCCTTGAGCAGCGCATCGAAGGCCGCGAGCTCGGGTACCGCCGGAACCTTTTCCGCCTTCTCACGGCGCTGCGGCACGAAGCCGCCGAGCGCTTTTCTACGCTCGTTCAGGTATTTCATCTCGGGCGAGTCAGCGGGCGGAATATAGAACGGCAGCTCCTCGACCTTGTCGTCCGGGATCGGGATGGCGAACTGATCGCGCATTTCCTTGATCGTAGAAATGTCGATCTTCTTCAGCTGGTGCGTCGGATTCTTCGCTTGGCCCTGCTTGCCAAGTCCGTAGCCTTTGATGGTCTTTGCAAGAATGACGGTGGGCTGGCCTTTGTGCTTCACGGCCGCCGCGTACGCGGCGTAGACCTTGTGCGGATCGTGCCCGCCGCGGTTCAGGCGCCAGATGTCCTCGTCGCTCATGCGTGCGACGAGCTCCAGCGCTTTGGGATGCTTGCCGAAGAAATGCTTGCGCACGAAGGCGCCGTCGTTCGCCTTGTAGTTCTGGTATTCGCCGTCGACCGTCTCCTCCATGATGCGCAGGAGAATGCCCTCCTTGTCACGCGCGATCAGCGGATCCCAGTACGAACCCCAGATCACCTTGATCACGTTCCAGCCGGCGCCGCGGAACTCGCCCTCGAGCTCCTGGATGATCTTGCCGTTGCCGCGCACCGGGCCGTCGAGGCGCTGCAGGTTGCAGTTCACGACGAAGATCAGATTGTCGAGCTTCTCGCGCGCCGCCAGGCCGATGGCGCCCATCGACTCGGGCTCGTCCATCTCGCCGTCGCCGCAGAACACCCAGACCTTGCGGTTCGCGGTCTGCGCCAGGCCGCGCGCGTGCAAGTACTTCAGGAACCGCGCCATGTAGATGCCCTGGATCGGTCCGAGGCCCATCGACACCGTGGGGAACTGCCAGTAGTCGGGCATCAGCCACGGATGCGGATATGAGGAGACACCTTTGCCGTCGACTTCGCGCCGGAAACTGAGAAGCCGGTCCGCGGAGAGGCGCCCTTCCATGAGCGAGCGCGCGTAAACGCCCGGCGAGGAGTGCCCCTGGAAGTAGACCAAGTCGCCGCCGTGTCCTTCGTGCGGCGCATTCCAGAAGTGCTGCTGGCCCGTGCCGAAGAGCGTGCCGACCGAAGCGAAGCTCGCGATGTGGCCGCCGAGCTCGTCGTCGCTCTTGTTCGCCTTGGCCACCATGACCATCGCGTTCCACCGGCAAATCGAGCGAATGCGCTCTTCGAGCGCGATGTTGCCCGGCGAGCGCTCCTCCATGTGCGGAGGAATGGTGTTGATGTAAGCGGTATTCGGCGAATACGGAATGTGTGCGCCCGAGCGCCGCGCCTTGTCGATCAACCGCTCCAGAAGGTAGTGCGCGCGCTGTGGGCCCTCGCGCTCAAGGACCGCTTCGAGCGCGTCGAGCCATTCCTGCGTTTCTAGCGCGTCCGGATCGTTTGCTGCGGGGAACTGCGGAACGGCTGACATGATCGTGGCATCCGTTGAGCTGCGGGGGGCGCGGCAAGCTTAACCGAGAACTCGGCCCCAATGCTAGACTGCGCGCCCCCGTGGCAGCCCAGATCCTCGACGGAAAATCGCTGGCCGCGTCGATCCGCGCGGCGCTCAAAGAGCGGGTGGCCGCGCTTGTGCAGCGCGGAGTGAAGCCGGGGCTCGCCGTCGTGCTTGCAGGAGACGATCCGGCGTCGCGCGTTTATGTGCGGAACAAGCGCCTGGCCGCGACCGAGACCGGCGTGCATTCCGAGCTGATCGAGCTTCCGGGGACAATCGGACAGCGGGAGCTGCGGGAGCGCATCGAGGGCCTGAACGCCAACCGCGCAATCCACGGCATCCTCGTGCAGCTGCCGCTACCGAAGCCAATCGACGCGGCCGCGGTACTCGAGGCCATCGCGCCGGCGAAGGATGTTGATGGTTTTCACGAAATCAACATGGGCGCGCTCTTTGCCGGGCGGCCCGCGGTCGTGCCTTGCACACCCGCCGGCGTCATGCGCCTCATGGAGCAGGCGCGCATTCCGCTTGCCGGCCGCCACGCCGTCGTCATCGGGCGCTCGAACATCGTCGGCAAGCCCGTGGCGCAGCTCCTCTTGCAAAAGGACGCAACGGTCACTATCTGCCATTCGAAGTCAAGCGATCTTTCGGAACTCACACGGCGCGCAGACGTCCTCATCGCGGCCGTCGGCAGACCGAAACTCGTGCGCCAGGACATGGTCAAACCCGGAGCCTGCGTCATCGATGTCGGTGTCAATCGCCTCGAAGACGGGAAACTGGCCGGGGACGTCGATTTCCAAGCGGTGAAAGAAGTCGCGGGCTGGATTACGCCCGTGCCGGGCGGCGTCGGCCCCATGACCATTGCAATGCTGCTGGAGAACTGCATCCGTGCTGCCTCACGAGAACTTGAGCCAAAACCCGCTGGTTGATTTTTCCGGGCTGCCGCGCTTCGCGGACATCCGGCCCGAGCACGTCACGCCCGCCATGGAGCTGCTTCTCTCCGACGGGCGCTCGACGGTGAATGCGGTCGTGAATGCGCGCCCAACCTGGCACGATTTCATCGAGCCGCTTGAAGACGCGAACGAGCGCATCGGCCGCGCCTGGGGCCAGGTCGCGCATCTGCACGCGGTAATGGACAGCCCGGAATTGCGCGAGGCCTACAACTCGAATCTACCAAAGGTCACCAAGTACTGGACCGAGCTCGGCCAGAATCAAGAGCTCTTCGAAAAATACAAAGCGCGTCGCGCCGCGCCGGAATTCGCTGCGCTGTCCGCGGCAAGGAAGCGCATCGTGGAGAACGCGATCCGCGACTTCCGCCTGAGCGGCGCCGAGCTCGCGCCG
>JAICPQ010000244.1 GCA_025929745.1 Burkholderiales bacterium
GACAAGGGCTTCATCCGCATCGTGGACCGCAAGAAGGACATGATTCTCGTCTCGGGCTTCAACGTGTACCCGAACGAGATCGAGCAGGTCGTCGCCATGCATCCCGGCGTTCTCGAGGTCGCCGCGATTGGCGTGCCCGACGAGCACTCCGGCGAAGTGCCGAAGATCTTCGTGGTCAAGCGCGACCCGCAGCTCAGCGAGCACGACTTGCTCGAGCACTGCAAGAAGGAGCTCACCGGCTACAAGCGGCCGAAATACGTCGAGTTCCGCTCGGAGCTGCCGAAGACGAACGTCGGCAAGATCCTGCGCCGCGCCCTGCGCGAAGAGAAGAAAGCCGCCTAGGAAAATCGGGGTCAGAGCCCGATTAGCGTTTGCGAACATCCGAGGAAGTCGCCCCCGCGAAGGCGGGGGTCCATTCTTCTTCGTGAAAGACCTGGTTTTCGCATCCGCGGGACCGAGCATTCCCGGCTGCCTGCAAGTTTGCACGGCGGAGATAAGGGAAATCGGGCTCTGACCCCGATTTGTCATTGACCCGCGCAAACCTCGTCGCCGGGCTGGCCTGGATCGGCCTGGCGATCCTGTGCTGGACGCCGCTCTTCTCGGTGGCGAAGCGCACGCTGCCCTACCTCGATGCGTACGCCCTCGGCTCGCTGCGCTACCTCTTCGGCATCGCGCTTTTCATCGCGCTTCTGATCGCGTTCGAAGGGCGCGGCGCGCTACGCTACGAGGGACGTTTCGGCGCGGCGACGCTCTTCGGTCTGATCGGCATCACCGGGTTCAACCTCTTCGTCTGGGTCGGCCTTTCGTATACGAGGCCCGAGCACGCTTCGATCATCCTCGCGCTGCAGACGCCGCTCACCGCGATGCTCGTGTGGCTCGCGCGCGGACAGAGGCCGGCGCGGTTTACGCTCGGCTGCGTGGTACTCGCCTTCGCAGGCGTCGTGCTCGTCGTGACGAGGGGCCAGCCCTACGCCGCGTTTGAAGGCGGCGAGCTGGCCGGCGACATCCTTATTTTGCTCGGAGCGCTCTCGTGGACGACCTACACGCTTGGCGGTGCATGGAAGTTCCCGGGCTGGTCGCCGCTTCGCATGACCGTTCTCACCTGCATCCCCGGAACCGTCGGTCTGCTGATTGCCAACATCGTAGCGATCGCCGTGGGCGCCGCGCACGTGCCCACGATGGACGCGATCGCGAGCGTGGGTTGGCAGATCGCCTACTTCTCGGTCGGCACGGTCGTGCTCGGCGTGCTCGGCTTCAACGCGGCCGCCCGGCGTCTCGGACCGCTCAACACCATGCTCATGCTCAATTTCATCCCGATCGGGGTCTTTGCCATTGAGGCGGCGCTCGGCCGCAGCTTCTCAGCGATCGAGATCGGCGGCGCAGGCGTTGTGGTCGGCGCGCTCGTGGCCAACAACCTCTATCTGCGCGGCTTGAGCAAGAGCCGCTGAACGCCGTTGGCTTCGAGGCGCGCGCGATCGGTCGTCATGGCGACGTACTCGCCGCGCGCCCAGGCGTCGGTGAAGTTGCGGTATTGCGAGGAAAGCGGGTTACCGGACTGACCGCCCGAGTGGATGAACACGGAGCTTTGCACATCCGAAAGGTCGGTGATCGCGCGCAGGCTCGCGGCGTGGCGATTTGCGAAGGGCTCGGCTTCGTCGTTGAAGTCCATGGCGCCGGCGTTCACGGTGTACGCGTCGCCGCCGGTCGGAGCGCGAATGTCGAAGATGCGCGCAAGCCACGCCTCACGTGTAAAGGGCCGATGGCGGTGGCGCGCGACGTGCGCTTCGCCCCATTTGAGATCCTCGCCGTAGCGGCGTTTGAGGTCCTCCATCGCCTTTTCGTACGAGGCGGTGAGAAGCCCCTCGCAGGTCTCGGTGGCCTGCGTGCGCACGTCGTCGCACCAGTGGAATTGCCCGGCAAGCACGTTGCCGAGGAAGACAGCGCGCGCGCCCCAGTTAGGCCTAAAAGCGTCGCCCAGCTCGTCGGAATAGAGGGCCCGGGCGAATTCGCGCCACCACGCGGCCATGATGAGCGGCTCCGCCCGCTCGCGCGACATCGTGCCGTCCCAGTCTTTGAGGCGCGGATGGTTGAAGTGCGGCAGCAGCTCGCGCGCGGCGAGTGACACCACATCGGCCTGCATGCGCTGGAAGCTATTGAGGTCGTGCTTTTCGGTGCCGAGCAGCTGCTCGATGCGACGCGCGCGATACGGCGCCTGCCATTCGTAGTTGATCGCGTGGGGATACTCGGGCGGCGTCACCTTGTGATTGGCGAGCACAATGGCGCCGCTCTGCGGATTCAAGGCGCGCGGAAGCTCTTCGAACGGGATGTAGCCCGCCCAAGCGTAGCGCTCGTCCCAGCCCGGCGCGGGCGCGAGGCCGCGCAGTTGGTTCTCGGCTTTGCGCAGCGGTACGCGGCCCGCGGCGATGAAACCGATGTTGCCCTCGACGTCGGCGTAGGTCAGCGATTGCGGCGGCGTATGCAGCATGCGCGCTGCGCCGAGGAACTCGTCCCAGTTGCGCGCGCGCGAAAGCGTGAGCGCCGCCTGCATGGTCAGATCGTCTTCCGCCAGTGCGGTCCAGGCGAGGGAGAGCGCATAACCGCGCGGCGCAAAGCGCGACGCGTCGACGAGCAACGGGCCGCGCGGCGTGCGTCGTACGGTAAGCTTTTCCTCGAGGCCGCCTTTCACCTTGATCACTTCCTCGCGCGTCTCGAAACGCTCCTCGAGCCGCTCGAGGTACAGGTCCTGCACATCCGCACCGGTGTTCGTGAGTCCCCAGGCGATGCGGTCGTTGCGCCCGACGAGCACCGCCGGCACCCCGGGCAGCGTGCCGCCGATCGCGTCCAGGCCGGGCGCGCTGAGGTGCGCGAAATACCAGACTGGCGGCGCGGTCAGGCCGAGGTGCGGATCGTTCGCGAGCACGGGCTTGCCGCTCGCGCTGCGCGCGCCGCTCACCACCCACGAATTCGACCCCAGAAGAAAATCGGGGTCAGAGCCCGATTTCTCGGAGTAGGCCGGTCTCGGCGCCGGGTTCTTCTCCAGCCTGGAATAGAACGCGCGCAGGTCCGGCAGCCGCGGCGCGGCGTCGCCCGGATAGGGCGGCAGGAATTCCTGGATGCGCTCGGTCGAGAGCGTGCGCGAAAGCCGGAGCCTGAGGAGCTCGGAGCGCCAGTTATTGCCGAGGTCCCACGCCATCACCTTCGTCCACACCACCGAGTCGATGGGCGTCCAAACCTCCGGTTTGACGTTCAGGAGCCAGAACTCCGGGGGCAGCACCGGATCCCGCGCGAGGAAGGCGTTGACGCCGGCTGCGTA
Organism: Burkholderiales bacterium; assembly: GCA_025929745.1. Lineage (GTDB taxonomy): Bacteria > Pseudomonadota > Gammaproteobacteria > Burkholderiales > SG8-39 > SCGC-AG-212-J23. Next base: position 3,314 of record JAICPQ010000244.1, read on the forward strand.
AGCGTCGAGCAGGCGCCGCGACTCGTCGTCCAGGTGCCGCAGGTTCGCCTCGGCCACCTTGCGCAGGCCGAGCGTGCGCATGAAGCGGTCCGCCTCGAGCGCAGCCGGACCGAGGATCTCCGCGAGGCGCCCGGAGCCGATGCGGCGGCTGATCTCCATCTGCCACAGGCGGTCCTGGGCATGGACGAAGCCGAGCGCGAAATGCGCGTCTTCGAGCGATGTTGC
>JAICPQ010000003.1 GCA_025929745.1 Burkholderiales bacterium
CGTCCTGATCGGTTTTTCGCAGGGCGGCACGCTCGCGCTCGAGGCGGTGAAGTCGCCCGGCCTCGCCGGCGCAGTGGTCGCGTTCTCCTCGCGCTTCGCGCAGAACCCGGGGCCGGGCACGCGCATCGCTTCGCGCATTCACCTCGTGCATGGCGAATACGACTCGGTAGTGTCACGCGTCTACGCCGAGCGCGCGGCGCGCGTGCTGACCGGCCTACACGTCCCCGTTACGCTCGACATTGTCGAGGACCTCGGCCACGCGCTTTCGCACCGCGCGATCAGCCTAGGCTCGCTGCGCCTCCTGCAAGGAATCTACGAAGGGCGCCGCGCCACGCTGCATTGAAGGAAGGCATCGTCCTCTTCGCGCACGGCTCGCGCGACCCGGAATGGTCGCGACCGTTCGAAAGCCTCGCCGCCGAATTATCGAAGAAGCACGTCGTCCGGCTTGCTTACCTCGAACTGATGCAGCCGCCCCTCGCCGATGCCATCGCCTCGCTCGCAGACGCCGGTGTCGATTCGATTCGTGTGGTCCCGGTCTTCCTGGCGCAGGGCGGGCATGTGAAGCAGGACCTGCCCCGCCTGGTGGCCGCGGCGCGCAGCGCCCACCCGAATATCAACATCACACTGGAGCAGGCGATCGGCGAGCGCCCGCAGGTGCTCGCCGCGATCGCGCGCGCAATAACGGCGGACTAAATCGGCGAACTCGGTAGTAGAGTTGAAGGAGAAGGAGGGCGCGCCTATGGATCGTGCAGTGCGCAGCATCATCGAGGATCAGAAGCCCGTCACCGCCAACGCCGACATGAGCGTGTTGGCGGCGGCGCGTCTCATGCGGGAGCAGCGCGTGGGCGCGCTCCTCGTCATCCGCGAAGGCAGGCTGGCCGGAATTTTCACCGAACGCGACGCGCTCTTCCGGGTGATCGCGGAAGGCCGCAGTCCGGCGAGGACGCACATTGCCGAAGTGATGACCGCAAACCCGCGCACCATCGCGCCCGACCGTCCGTTCGGCCATGCATTGCATCTCATGCACGAAGGCGGTTTTCGCCACGTGCCGGTGGTGGAAAACGGCAGGCCGCTCGGCGTGGTGTCGGCGCGCGATGCGCTCGCGCCGGATCTTCAGCAGTTCGTGGCCGAGCTCGGCAAGCGCGAGCACATCGGCGAGATCCTCGGCTAGCAGTCAGTCGACGCGCGCGCCGACGTCCTTTGCCACTTTGGCCCACTTGTCGATTTCGTTGCGGATGAACGCGGCGAAGTCTTCGGGCGTGCCGCTAATCGGATCGAGCCCGCCATCGAGCAGCCTCTGGTGGACCTCCGGAAAAGCCATAGCTTTGGCGAACGCCGCGTTCAGCTGCGTGACGATGTCGGCGGGCAGGTTCGCCGGGCCGGCGATGCCTTGCCACGCGCGCGCCTCGAAACCCGGGAAGCCGGATTCGGCGATGGTGGGGATGTCGGGATAGGACGCCGAGCGCTCGAGCGTGCCGACGGCAAGCGCGCGCAGCTTGCCCGCTTTCACATGCGGCATCAGGTTCGCCTGGTCGGCGATCACGATGTGAATCTGCCCGCCGAGCAAGTCCGCGACCATCGGCCCGCCACCTTTGAACGGCACGTGCAGCATGTCGATGCCGGCGCGCTGCTTGAGAAGCTCGGTGGCGAGATGCGGCGCGCTGCCGCTACCCGCGGAACCGTAGCTCAGCTTGCCGGGATTGGCCTTGGCGTGATCGATGAGCTCGTTGACGCTGCGCGCCGGTACGGAAGGATGGACTGTCATGACATAGTTCACCGCCACGGTGCGGATGATCGGCGTCAGATCCTTGCGCGGATCGTAGGTCATCTTGCTGTACAGACCGACGTTCATCGCCAGTGAGGCGATATTGCCGACGAGGAGCGTATAGCCGTCCGGGGCCGCCTTGACGACGAGATCGGCGCCCACCATGCCGCCCGCGCCGCTGCGGTTCTCGATGAGGATCGGTTGTCCGAGCGTTTCCTGCAATCGGTTTTGCACCGCGCGCGCGTAGTAGTCGACGGCCCCGCCAGGCGGAAACGGCACGATCAAGCGCACCGGCTTCGACGGAAAAGGCTGCGCGAAGGCGCTCAGCGAAACCCACAGGACGAGTGCGACGACGGTTTTCATGCACTCAGGCTAGCATGCGGCCATGGCGCTCACCATCACCAAGGTCGAATGCTGGGTGCATCGCGCGCCGATCGCCACGCCTCTCGCCAACGCCTTCGCAGCGATGACAAACCGCCCGGCGACGTGGCTGCGCATTACGGCGAGCGATGGCGCCTGGGGTTGGGGCGAGGTGTTCAGCAACTTCCCGACCGTCGGCGCCGAGCATCGCGCGCGGCTGGTGGAAAGCATCTTCACGCCTCTTCTCGAGAACTTCGTGCTGGAAACGCCGCCCGAGATGCGTCAAGTGCTCGAAGCGCGCACCCGCATCATGGCAATCCAATGCGGCGAGCCCGGGCCATTCGCACAAATCATCGGCGCGATCGACCAGGCGCTCTGGGACATGAGCGCGCGCCGCGCCGGGCAGCCGTTATGGACGCATCTCGGCGGAATGAACCCGCGCGTGCGGGTCTATGCGAGCGGACTTGGACCAGACGACGTCGTGAAGACGGCCGCCGCCAAGCGCGCGGAGGGCTTCCGCGCGTTTAAGCTAAAGGTCGGCTTCGCTGGCGGCCGAAATCGCGACAACCTCGCGACGCTCCGCGAAGCCGTGGGCAGGGACGCGACCATCATGGTGGACGCCAACCAAGCGTGGTCCGCCGAAGCAGCGCCTGCGCGCATCAAGGAACTGCTGCCCTACGCGCCGCACTGGATCGAGGAACCGATCGCCGCCGATGAAACGCTCGACACATGGAAGCGACTTTTGGCCGACACGGGCGCTCCGCTCGCGGCCGGCGAAAACATCCGTGGCGAGGCCGATTTCGCCGCCGCGATCAACGCGGGATTTCTGCGCTTCGTGCAACCCGACGTCGGCAAATGGGGCGGGATCACCGGCTGCGGCGCGGTGGCGCGCCGGGCTGTGGCGCGCGGCATCGCGTTCTGCCCGCATTGGCTCGCCGGCGGCGTTGGCCTCGCCGCATCGATGCATCTTCTGGCGGCGGTCGGCGGTGAGGGCTTCGCCGAGGTGGACTCCAACCCGAATCCGCTGCGCGAGGAAGTCTTTCAGATGGATTTCGCCGACGGAAGCGTCACGCTCTCCGACGCGCCCGGCATCGGCGTCGAGCCGGACTTGGCGCGCCTGCGGCGCTACGTGGTGAGGTCGGGGAGCTCCTTGAAGTAATCGAGCGCGTCGGGGTTGGCAAGGGCCTCGGTGTGCCCGACCGGCATGCCGTGCACTACCGCCTTCACCGCGAGCTCGACCACCTTGCCGTTCTTCGTACGCGGGATGTCGGGCACTTGGACGATGCGCGCCGGGACGTGGCGCGGGCTCGCATGGCGGCGAATCTCGAAGCGGATGCGGTCCTCGAGCGGCTGGTCCAGCGTGTAGCCCGCGCGCAGCTTGACGAAGAGCACTACGCGCGTATCGGTCGGATTGTCCGGCGGCCACAGCTGGCCGATGGCGACCGATTCCTCGACCTCGTCGATGCGCTCGACCACGCTGTAGATCTCGGCCGTGCCGATGCGCACGCCGCCCGGGTTGAGCGTCGCATCGGAGCGGCCGTAGACAATCATCGTGCCGCGCTCGGTGAGCTCGCACCAGTCGCCGTGGGTCCAGACGTCCGGATACCTGGAGAAGTAAGCGGCGCGGTAGCGCTCGTCGCCGCGATCGTTCCAGAAGCCGAGCGGCATCGATGGGAAAGGCTTGGTGCAGACGAGCTCCCCCTTCTCGCCGACCACAGCGTTTCCGTCCTCGTCGAAAACTTCGACCGCCATGCCGAGCGAACGGCACTGCAGCTCGCCCCGGTAGACCGGCAGCACCGGGCTCGCATCGACGAAGGCTCCGATGATGTCGGTCCCGCCCGAGATCGACGACAGGCAGACGTCATGCTTGATCGATGCGTAGACGTAGTCAAAGCTCTCTGGGGCGAGCGGCGATCCGGTCGAGATCATCATGCGCAAGGCGCTAAGGTCATGGGTATCGCGCGGGCGCAGGCCGCGCTTGTTGAGCGCGTCGAGAAACTTTGCGGAGGTGCCGAAATGGGTGAAGCGCTCCTTTTCCGCGTAGTCAAAAAGGATCTTCGCGTTTCGGACGAACGGCGAGCCTTCGTAAAGCATGAGCGCCGCCTCGGTGCACAAACCCGCAAAGAGCACGTTCCAGACCACCCAGTTGGTGGTGCAGAAATAGAAGAAGCGGTCGCCGGCTCGCACGTCGAAGTGCAGCTTGTGCGTCTTGAGGTTCTGCAGGAGCGTGCCGCCCGCACCGTGCACGATGCATTTCGGCCTGCCGGTGGTGCCGGAAGTGAAGAGCACGAACACCGGATGGTTGAAGGGCAGCTGCGCGTAGGCGATGTCGCCAGCCTGGTAACGGCGCAGCCATTCGTCCAGGCGCACCGCCTTTGGCACGTCGGAGACGTCGACCTCGGGGTCGAGATAGGGCACCACCACGATTCTGCGCAGCGTGGGAAGGCGCTCGGCGATCGCGCGCACGCGCTCGAGCGAATCGTGCTCCTCTGCGTTGTATCGATAGCCGTCGGCGCAGAAAAGTACCTTCGGCTCGATCTGACTGAAGCGCTCGACCACGCCGTCCACGCCAAAGTCGGGCGAGCACGAAGACCAGACGATGCCCTGCGAGAGCGCGGCGAGCGCAAGCATGCCGGTCTCGGGCAGGTTCGGTATGAACGCCGCGGCGCGGTCCCCCGCGCGCAGACCGAGCGCCTGCAGCGCCTGGGCGGCGCGCGACACTGCGCTCGTCAGGTCCGAATAGCTCAGCCGCCGCCGCGAGCCCGCTTCGTCCCAGAACACGAAAGCGTCGCCGCGGTCGCCACGCCGCAGCAGGTTCTCGGCTAGGTTGAGGCGCGCCTCGGGGAACCAGCGCGCGCCCGGCATCTTGTCGCCGTCGACGAGCACCGTGCCGCCCTTTCGCGACGCGATCACCCCGCACCAGTCCCAGAACTCGCTCCAGAACACTTCCGCGTTCTCGACCGTCCAGCGATGGAACTCGGGATAGCTGTTCAGCTCGAGGCGATGTTTGCGGATCACCTGGCGCGCGAATTGCGTGACCTGCGCTTCTTCGATGGCGCGCTCGCTGGGCTGCCAGAGGATCGGCGGGACGGGCATAGTAGGATTTGTCGCGGATTATATTCAGATGCGTGAAGCGATCCGGCGTAACCACCGCATCGGCGAGGCGGATGCGATCGCGCGGCTGCTTTCTCTTCAGCCCGACGCTACAACCTCGCGCACCATCGGTGCTACGGCGCTGCGCCTCGCCGAGCGCGTGCGCGCCTCGCCGCCCGGCGCGCTCTCGGCCGAATCATTCCTGCGCAGCTACGGACTCACCACGCCCGAGGGCGTCGCGCTCATGTGCGTGGCCGAGGCGCTGCTGCGCATTCCGGATGCGCGCACGCAGGACGCGCTGATCCGCGACAAGCTCGCCGCGCGCAACTGGAGCGCTGCGAGCGCGGCCGACTGGGCGCTCATGCTCACCGGTACGCTCGCGCGCTGGCACGACGAGACCGCTTCGACGTTGAAACAGCTGATCGCGCGGCTCGGCGAACCGGTCGTTCGCGGCGCGGTGCGCCAGGCCATGCGCATTCTGGCGGGACAGTTCGTGCTCGCCGAGAGCATCGAGGAAGCCGTCAAGCGTGCGGGCGAGCGCCGCCCCTACCGTTTCTCTTTCGACATGCTGGGCGAGGCTGCCCGCACGGCCGAAGACGCCGCCAACTACATGACGGCGTACACACGGGCGATCGGCGCCGTGCGCGCGCCCGATGGGATCTCGATCAAGCTTTCGGCGCTGCACCCGCGCTTCGAAGAAGCGAAGCGTGCGCGCGTATTCGCCGAGCTGCTGCCGCGGCTGCGGGAGCTCGCCGCGCTGGCGTCCGCTCAGGGCGTCGGCATGACGCTGGACGCAGAAGAATCCGAGCGCCTCGAGCTCACGCTCGACCTCTTCGACGCACTTACGCGCGACTTCGCGCTCGGTCTCGCCGTGCAGGCCTACCAGAAGCGCGCGCTCGCGGTGTGCGAATGGCTCGGATCGCTGCGGCGGAAAATCGGCGTGCGCCTCGTGAAAGGCGCCTACTGGGACGGCGAGATCAAGCGCGCGCAGCAACTCGGCATGCCGGACTACCCGGTGTTCACGCGAAAGAGCGCGACCGACGTCTCATACGTGGCGTGCGCACGAGTTCTCCTCGGCGCTGCCGGTTTCATCTCTCCGGCGTTCGCCACACACAACTGCAGAACTGTAGCGACGATTCTCGAGCTCGGCGGCGAGTGCGAATTCCAGAAGCTTTTCGGCATGGGGGATGCGCTCTACGACGCAGTGCTTGCCGAACACAACGTCGCTTGCCGCGTGTATGCGCCGGTCGGCGGCTTTACCGACCTCCTTCCCTATCTGGTCCGCAGGTTGCTCGAGAACGGCGCCAATACGTCCTTCGTGCACCAGATCGCCGATCCTGCCGTACCGGTGGAAACCCTGGTCGCCGATCCGGTCGCCGCGCTGCCGTACCCGTATGCACCTGACCCGCGCATTCCGCTGCCGCGCGACCTCTACCCGGATCGCAAGAACTCGCTCGGCCTGGATCTCTCGCGCCAGGATGTGCTGAAGGAGCTTGAGGCGCGCATCCAGACCGACCGCGCTGGTGAGCCGCTCGCCGCGGTGGAAGATACGACGCCGCAGGAGCTTGATTTCAGCCTGGCGCGGGCCGCGGACGCATTCGAGGCCTGGTCGCGCGCGCCGGTCACGGAGCGCGCGGCGCGCCTCGAGCGCGCCGCCGATCTTCTGGAAGAGCGCATGGTGGAACTTGTCTCGCTCATCGTGCGCGAAGGCGGGCGCACCTATGGCGATGCGGTCGCGGAGGTGCGCGAGGCGGCGGACTTCTGCCGCTACTATGCCGTGCAGGCGCGGTCGCAGTTCGGCGCTCCGGTTCTCCTCGACGGTCCGGCGGGCGAGCGCAACGAGCTTCGTTTGCACGGCCGCGGCGTCGTCGCCTGCATCAGCCCATGGAATTTCCCGCTCGCCATATTCACCGGGCAGGTTGCCGCCGCCCTGGCGGCCGGCAACACCGTGCTCGCGAAACCGGCCGAGCAGACGCCGCGCGTCGCCTTTCGCGCGCTCGAGCTCCTTTATGCGGCCGGTATCCCCGCCGACGCCGCCTGCGGGGTAGTCGGGCCGGGCGAGACCATCGGCGCCGCGCTCGTCGCCGACTCGCGCACCGCGGGCGTTGCCTTCACCGGGTCGGTGGACACCGCGAAGCGGATCAACGAGGCGCTCGCGCGGCGCGACGGTCCCATCGTTCCGCTCATCGCCGAAACCGGCGGCGTCAACGCCATGATTGTGGACGCCTCCGCACTACCAGAGCAGGTAGTCGACGACGTCGTCACTTCGGCGTTCCAGAGCGCCGGGCAGCGCTGCTCCGCGCAGCGCATCCTTTTCATCGACGAAGGCTGCGCCGAGCGCGTCATGCGGCTTCTCGCCGGTGCGCTTGCCGAGCTCAAAGTTAGCGACCCGGCACAGCCCGACACCGACATCGGCCCGATCATCGACGCGCCCTCCAGGGTCGCCCTCCTGCGCCACGTCGAGGCGCTCCGCAAATCCGCAAGGCTGATCGGCGAAGCGAAGGCGCCGGGCGACGGAAACTACGTGGCGCCGGTCGCTTTCGAGCTGACGCTCGAAGCGCTGCCCAAGGTCGAGGTGTTCGGCCCGATTCTCCATGTATGCACGTACCATGGTGAAGACCTCCCGAGGGTGCTGCAATGGCTGGGCGACAGCGGCTACGGCCTCACGCTTGGCATTCACAGCCGCATCCAGAGCTTCGTCGACCAGGTCGTGCGCACGGCCCGCGTCGGCAACATTTACGTAAACCGCAGCATGATCGGCGCCGTCGTCGGCGTACAGCCCTTCGGCGGCGAAGGGCTCTCCGGCACCGGCCCGAAGGCCGGCGGTCCACACTACATCCTGCGGTTCGCCACGGAAAGAACGCTCACGGTAAATACGGCCGCGGTGGGCGGCGTAACCGAGCTTCTCAATCCACCCGCGCGCCCGACGCCTTGACGACGCTCGCCCACTTGGCGATCTCGCTCTTTACGAACTGAGCGAATTGCTCGGGCGAATTCGGCGCAAAGCGCGCGCCTTCCACCGGCAGGCGCGCCTGGATTTCCGCGAGCTGCATGATGCGCAACACCTCGGCGTTCCAGCGCTGCACGATCGGCGCCGGCGTGCCGGCGGGCGCGAAAAGCCCGATCCAGTTGTTCACTTCGAAGCCTGGCAGCGTCTCGGCGACCGTGGGCAGCTCGGCAGCGGCGCGGGAGCGCTCGGCGCCGATGGTTGCCAGCGCGCGCAGCTTGCCCGTTTTCGCATGCGGCAGCACCGTCGGCATGGTGGCGAAAAGAAGCGACGTCTGGCCGGCGAGAAGGTCGGTGATCGCCGGCACGTTGCCCTTGTAAGGGACGTGCGTCATGTCGACTTTTGCCATCGTCTTGAATAGCTCGCCGGCAAGGTGGCTCGCGGTTCCGGTCCCGGCCGAGGCGAAGGTCAGCTTGCCGGGATTAGCGCGCGCGTAAGTGATGAGTTCCGCGACGCTGTTGGCGGGCACGCTCGGATGGACGACGAGAAGCCCCTCGGCCTCTAGGACGAGCGCAACCGCGGCGAAATCCTTGACCGGGTCGTACGGCAACTTCGAAAAAAGGCTCACATTGACGGCGTGCGGCCCGATCGCGCTCATGTTCAGGGTGTAGCCGTCGGGCGGCGATTTCGCGACTGCCTCGGCGCCGATGTTGCCGCCCGCGCCGGTGCGGTTTTCGATCACGACTGGCTGCCCCCATGCCTCCTGCACCTTTGCGACGATGATGCGCGCGTAGACGTCCGCGACCCCGCCCGCCGGGAAATTCACGATGATGCGCACCGGCTTCGACGGATACGGTTGAGCGAGCGCCGCCGCGGAAAAGAAAAGCGCCGCCAGGACAAAGTGCTTGGTTGCCTTCATCGAATCACATTGGCCTTGAGTTTCTCGAATTCCGGCTGCGTGATCGTCCCCGCGTCGCGCAGGCTCTGCAGCTCGCGCAGCGCTTGCACTACATCGCTGCCGGAGCCGGCCGCTTTCGCTTCGCGATACGCGGTGCCGGTGATGCGGTAGACATTCACGAAGCACTCTCCCATCTGGCGGGGCTCGTGCAGCGCCTGCACCTGGACGTGCGTCCCGCCCATGGTGAACGCATTCTTCATCAAGCTCGCGACGGCGGCGTCGCGGTTGCCGCGCTTGCCGTCATCGCCGCAGCCCTGCCCGTCCACCCCGCTCACCGGCCCGAGCTCGAAGAAACTGGCGCCCGGATGGCTCGTGCCGACGCGCACGGTCTCCGCGCCCGGCACCGGGGCTTCCGGCTTCTTGGTGGCACAGCCCGAACCAAGTGCGATGGCCGCGACGCAGACCAGGATGGTTTTTCGCATGGGCCCTCCCTCAGGCGTCCATATTGAAGCCGAAAAATTCGAACGTCGATAGAACCAAGGGCCTAGAATCCCGCAAAGGGATGGAAGCGCGAGCGAAGCCGAGAAATCCCGACCTCAGCGAGGAATTCCGGCGCCTCTACTACGCGGAGGTCGACCCCGAGGACCTCGCTGCCCGATCCGAGCCGGATCTGAGAGGGGCCGCAGCCGCTCATCTCACCTTTGCGACAGACTTCCCCGCAGGCAAAGCGAAAATTCGCGCGTACAACCCCACGCGCGAGCGCGACGGCTGGGCAAGCAGTCACACCGTGATCGAGATCGTCAACGACGACATGCCGTTTCTCGTGGATTCCGTGGCGATGGAGATTAATCGCCAGGGGTTGACGCTGCACCTCCTGATTCATCCCGTGCTGCGTGTAGTACGTGCCCAAACGGGCGAGATCGCTTCCCTTGCGAAGCCCGGCAGTTCGAGCGACGGGCGCCTTGAGTCTTTCATGCACATCGAAGTGGACCGCCAGACGGAAGCGGCAAAGCTCGCCGAGCTCGAGGCCGGCGTCGCCAAGGTGCTGCATGACGTGCGTGCCGCGGTGCAGGACTGGAAGCCTATGCAGGCGCGCATGCTGGACGTGATCAGCCGGCTCGAATCGGCGCGCAGCGGCGTGCCGCACGAAGAGCTCGCCGAAGGCCGTGCCTTTCTCGCGTGGCTGCTCAATCACCATTTCACCTTCCTCGGCTGCCGCGATTACGAGGTGGCGACAGTGAAAGGCGACGACGTGTTGCGCATCGTGTCCGGCTCCGGGCTCGGCATCCTGCGCGAGCGACCCGGCGAGACCTTGTCTACGAGCTTCGCCACGCTGCCCCCGGAGGCGCGCAAGCGCGCGCGGGTCAGGGAACTCCTAGTTCTGACAAAAGCGAACGCGCGCTCGACGGTGCATCGCCCCGGGCATCTGGATTACGTAGGGGTCAAGCATTTCGATGCGAACGGCGAAGTGTGCGGCGAGACCCGCTTCCTCGGGCTGTACACGCATACCGCATATGCCGAAAACCCGCGCCAGATCCCGCTCGTGCGCCGCAAGCTTGCCCAAGTCGAGGAACGGGCAGGGCTGCTGCCGGCGGGCTATAGCGGCAAAGCGCTCGCCTCGATCCTTGAAAACTATCCGCGCGACGAGCTCCTGCAGATCAGCGCCGAAGACCTCTACCGGCATGCGACAGCGACCCTGCAGCTCGGTGAACGCCAACGGCTGCGTCTCCTCACGCGGCAGGATGCGTACGGGCGCTTCGTCACCTGCCTGATCTACGTCCCCCGCGAGCGCTACAACACCGAGCTGCGCCAGCGCTTCCAGAGAATCCTGACCGAGGCGTTCAACGGCGTGTCGTCCGACTTCGACGTCGACCTGTCCTCGGCCACGCTGGGCCGAATCGTGATGCGCATCCGCACGCGCCCCGGCGAAATGGCGCGTACGCCGGATACCAGGGCGCTCGAGCGGCGCCTCGCCGAGGCCATGCGTCGCTGGGAAGACGACTTGTATGGGGCGCTCCTCGACCGCCACGGCGAAGCGCGCGCGAACGAGCTGTTCCGCATCTACGGCAGCGCCTTCCCCGCCGGATACCGGGACGAATACTCGGTCGAGGAGGCGGTCGGCGACATCGAGATGCTCGAAGCGTTCGATTCGGCGAGCGATCTCGGCATGAACCTGCATGTGCGCGCAGGCGCGAAGCCCGGCCGGCTGAACTTCAAGATTTACCGGCGCGGCACTGCGGTGCCCCTTTCCGATAGCGTGCCACTCCTCGAACGACTCGGCGTACGCGTGCAGTACGAGCATCCCCACATCGTCGCCCCTGAAGGCCGCCCGGCAACGCGAGTCGTGGATTTCGGCCTCGTGGCACCCGCCGGGCTGGAGCTCGACGTCGCAGCCGTGCGCAGCGTCTTTCACCAGGCATTTTCGGGCATGTTTTCCGGCACCGTGGAGGCAGACAACCTCAACCGCCTGGTGTTGAGTGCGGGCCTCGCGCCGCGGGAGGTCAGCATCCTGCGCGCGTATGCGCGTTATCTCAGGCAAGGGACTTCGACCTTCAGCCTGCCCTACGTCGAGCAGGCGCTGAGCACGCAACCGCGCATCGCCGCGCGGCTGGTCCAGCTTTTCTTTGCGCGGTTCGAGACCCCGTCTGCGCAGGACGACAAGGAGGCCGCGCTGGTCGGGGAGATTTCCGCGGCACTCGATGAAGTGCAGAACCTCGACGAGGACCGCATCCTGCGGAGCTTCCTCGCCGTTGTGCAGGCCACGACGCGCACGAACTACTTCCTCGATAGGCCATACCTCTCGTTCAAGCTCGATCCCAAGCGCGTGCCGGGCCTGCCGGAGCCGCGGCCGATGTACGAGATCTGGGTTTATTCGCCGCGCGTCGAGGGCGTGCATCTGCGCGGTGGGCGCGTCGCGCGGGGCGGATTGCGCTGGTCGGACCGCATGGAAGATTTCCGCGTTGAAGTGCTAGGCCTCATGAAAGCGCAGATGGTGAAGAACGTCGTGATCGTGCCAGTAGGCGCGAAGGGCGGCTTCGTCGTCAAGCGCCCGCCCGCCGAGCGTGAAGCGTTTCTCAAGGAGGGAGTCGCGTGCTATCAGACGTTCCTGCGCGGCCTCCTCGACGTCACCGACAACCGCCTCGGCTTGGACGTCGTGCCGCCGCGTGGGGTCGTGCGGCACGACCGCGACGATCCATACCTCGTAGTGGCCGCCGACAAGGGGACGGCGACATTCTCGGATTACGCCAACGCCATCGCCAAGGAATACGGCTTCTGGCTCGGTGACGCGTTCGCCTCCGGCGGATCGGCCGGCTACGACCACAAGAAGATGGCGATCACGGCGCGCGGCGCCTGGGAGAGCGTGAAGCGCCACTTCCGCGAGATGGGCATCGACACGCAGAGCCAGGACTTCACCGTCGTGGGCATCGGCGACATGTCGGGCGACGTGTTCGGCAACGGCATGCTGCTCTCGCGCCACATACGGCTGATCGCGGCATTCGACCATCGCCACATTTTTCTTGACCCTTGGCCCGACGCGGCCGGGAGCTACGCGGAGCGCAAGCGGCTCTTCGAGCTGCCACGCTCATCATGGGCCGACTACGATGCGAAACGGATCTCCAAGGGCGGCGGCGTCTACCCGCGCAACGCCAAATCGGTCGCGCTGACACCCGAAGCACGGAAGGCGCTCGACGTGGAGGCGGCAAACCTCACGCCGAACGAGCTGATCAGCGCCATCCTAAAGGCACCCGTGGATCTGCTCTATAACGGCGGCATCGGCACCTACGTCAAGTCGAGCCGCCAGACGCACGCTGAGGTGGGTGACCGCGCGAACGACGCGATTCGCGTGAACGGCGCGGATCTGCGCTGCAGGGTGGTCGCCGAGGGCGGCAACCTCGGCTTCACGCAGCTCGGGCGCGTGGAGTATGCGCTGAAGGGTGGATATATCAACACCGACGCCATCGATAACTCGGCGGGCGTCTCGGCCTCCGACCACGAGGTGAACATCAAGATCCTGCTCGGCGCGACCGGGCTCGACCTGGAAGAGCGCAACAAGCTCCTCGGTGAAATGACCAACGAGGTCGCGGCGCTCGTGCTGCGCGACAATTATTTCCAGAATCAGAGCCTGTCGGTATCGCGCGCGCTCGCCCCGAGCCTGCTCGATGCCCAGTATCGCTTCATCAAGCAGCTGGAGAAGGCCGGGCGCCTGAGTCGCGAGCTCGAATCCTTACCGAACGACGAGGAGTTCGAGGAGCGTCGCGCCGCGGGACTGGGTCTCACTTCGCCCGAGCGCGCGGTGCTCCTCGCTTATTCGAAGATCAGCCTGAACGAGGCGTTAATCGAATCCGACGCACCCGACGACGCGTTCATCTCCACCGCGCTCGAGCGCTATTTTCCCGAGCCGCTGCGCGTGCGCTTCAAGAGCGCGATCGCGGCGCATCCGCTACGCCGCGAAATCATCGCCACCCACGTCACCAACAGCATGATTAATCGCGTGGGCTCGACCTTCGTGCATCGCATGCAGGAGGAGACCGGCGCGGCGGCGCCGGACGTCGTGCGTGCCTATCTCGTCACGCGCGAGGTCTTCGGCATGGTGCCATTGTGGCGCGCCATCGAGGCGCTCGACGACAAGGTCCCGAACGCCGTGCAGAGCGCACTGGTGATCGACGCCGGCCGCCTGATCGTGCGCGCGACGCTGTGGTTTCTGCGCCATCGCGAGCATCTTGCGGACCTCTCGCGTTCCATCGAGCACTTCGGCGGCGGCGCGCAGCGTATTGAAAAGCTCTTTCCCGATATCCTGCCCGCGGCGGAGCGCTCCGCCTTCGAGGCTGCTGCGGCTCGCCTGATCAAGGACGGCGCGCCGTGCGCGATCGCCACCACCGTCGCCGGGCTGGACGCACTCTTCAACGTCCTGGACATCGTCGAAGTCGCCGCCGAACGCAAGCGCGACATCGAATCCGTAGCGCGACTGCATTTCGAGCTTGCCGGCGAACTCGATTTTCCATGGATGCGCGCCGCGATCGGCCGCCTTCGTACCGAAACGCACTGGGCCGCGCGGGCCAAAGCGTCGCTGCGCGACGATCTCGCCGGCATGCTGCGCGGGCTGACAACCGACGCCCTCAGGAACGAGGGCAAGCGCAATGTGGCGCTGTACCAGCGCTTCCGGCAAGTCTTGGCCGACGTGCGGAGCGCCGAGACGCCCGACCTCGCGATGCTGTCGGTGGCGCTGCGCGAGCTGCGCAACCTCGTCTCACGCTAGCGCTTCTCGAACTTCTCGGCGATCGCCTCCGGAATGCGATAGTCGGGATAGCGCTTGCGGAAATCGCCGAGCTGCTCTTCCGCTTCCTCGTCCCTGCCCTGCCGCTTGAGATCGACAATTCCTTGCAGCCACTGCTCCGGAGAAACGGCCGCCAGACCGATTAACTTCTGCTCGGCCCCGCGCTCCGAGCGCATGGCGCGCGCCTCCGGACGCGCCTGGGCGGCGCTCGGTGCTGTATCGGAACGTTGAGATTCGCGTAACCCGGCGAGCGGCTCGGCCGATTTAGGCGCCGGCGCGGCAGGTTGGGATGACGACGTTTGCGATTTCTGAAGCTCGGCAGGCGAGCGCGCTTCAGCGCGCGGTGCGGGCGCGGATGGCGCCGACGAATCGCGCGTGGGCGCTGGTTCCGTGACTGGCGTTTGGACCGGGGCAGCTTGCTGTTCCGCAACCTCGAAATCGGGTTGCTGGCGCTCGACATGGACGGTGACCGCGACTGCCAGAACGATGATCGCGGCAGCCGCCACGGGAACGTACCAGCGCCGCCTTCCGCTGGGTGCGACAAGCGGAGCCGGACGCGAGGCGGTGGCGCGTCGCGCAGCCGCGAGGATGGCGTCGTCGACGTGGCGCGGCGGCTCCTCGCGCGCGAGCTCGCGATAGCGCGCGGACACTTTGGCGTCGTCGTCAGCCATCGTCGAGCGCTGCCTTCAACTTCGCCATGGCGTAGCGCAGCCGGCTTTTCGCGGCCTCCTCGCCGGTTTTGGTCACCGCGGCGATGTCCGCGACCGACATGCCGGCTTCTTCGTGCAGCAGAAAGGCTTCGCGCTGCGCCGGCGGAAGGGCGTCGATCGCACGGAGAAGGCGGTGCAGCGCTTCGCGGGCTTCGGCCTGGCGCGCGGGGTTGTCCGCGGACTGCACCTCGGGCGCCGAGTCAAGGTCGACGAGCGTCAAGCCCTTGCGACGCCAGTGGTCCACGAGCAGATTGTGCGCGATCGTGTAAAGCCACGTGGTGAAGCGCGCCTGTGCTTCGTAGCGCCGGCGCGCCTCTACGACGCGCATCCATGCCTCCTGGAAGAGCTCTTCGGCGGCTGCGCGCTGCTTGAGCGAACGCAGGATGAACCGAAAGAGCGGACCGCGGTGGCGGCGATAAAGCGTCTCGAAGGCGCGCGCGTCACCGCCGCGGTAGGCGAGCATGAGCGCTTCATCGGTGATCTCCCCCACACCGCGAGTCTAATGTCGCTCTTCCAACTACGCTTCTTGCCCGCCATGCAGATTGAAACGCATCGGACAGCCAGGCGGGTTAAGGTGATACATTGCGCGCTCTCGATCTCGCTCTCTCGCATGAACAAGAACGGTAAGGCGTTCCCGATTCCGGTGCGCACGAATTATTCCTGCTCCAAATGCCCGGCCTACTGCTGCAGCTATCCCGAGATCGAGGTGAGCTCGCGGGACATCGAGCGCCTGGCGAAGCACTTCGATCTCTCCTACCGCGACGCAGAGGAGCGCTTCACCAAATACGACGCGAAGGAAAAAGTGCGCCTGCTACGCCACCGCCAGGATCGGGTGTTTGCCACCGTGTGCATGTTCCTCGACCAGAAGAAGCGCCGCTGCACCGTGTACGAAGCGCGCCCTGGCGTGTGCCGAAACTATCCCGATAGCCCGCGCTGCGGCTACTACGAGTTCCTCAAGTTCGAGCGCGCCCACCAGGACGACCCGAAGTTCATCGCTTTGACTTGAGCGCTTTTTCGCGGATTGCGGAGAGCGTCGTAGCCGGCGTAATCGCGTCCGGGTCGATCCGCAATTCAATGAGCGCGGGCTTGCCGGAAGCAACCGCCCGCTCGTAGGCAGGCGCGAAGTCCGCGGTGCGTTCCACGGTCTCGCCATGCCCGCCGAAAGCGCGCGCGTAGGCTGAGAAGTCCGGATTGGATAGCGCGGTGCCGAACACCCGGCCCGGATACTCGCGCTCCTGGTGCATGCGGATCGTGCCGTAAAGACCGTTATTCACGACCACGGCGACGAAGTTCGCGCAGTACTGCACCGCGGTCGCGATCTCCTGGCCATTCATCAGAAAGTCGCCGTCGCCGCAGAGCGCGAACACGGTTCGACCTGACGCAGCAAGCTTGGCCGCCACCGCCGCGGGGTAGCCGTAACCCATCGAGCCGTTCGTTGGCCCGAGCTGCGTGCGAAAGCCTTTGTAGCGGAAATGCCGGTGCAGCCAGCTCGCGAAGTTGCCCGCGCCGCCCGCGATGATGGCGTCTTCGGGCAGGTGGTCGGAAAGCCAGCGGATGATCTCGCCGTACTGCACTGCGCCCGGCATGGGCCGCGGCTCCGTCCACTCGACGAATTCTTTGCGCGCAGTCGCCGTCGACGCACGCCATTCGGCCTTATCGAAGGAGAGACCAGAAACAGCGTCGAGGAATTGCGCCATGCCGGAGTTGATGGCGAGCGCCGGGCGGTACACGCGGCCGAGCTCCTCGGCGCCGCCGTGCACATGCACCAGCGCTTGGCGCGGCACCGGCGCGTCCACGAGCGAGTATGCGCTCGTAGTCATCTCGCCCAGCCGCGCGCCGATCACCAGAAGAACATCGGCCTGCTTCACGCGCTCGGCGAGCTTTGGATTGATGCCGATGCCGACGTCGCCGACGTAATTCGCGCTCCGATTGTCGAAGAGATCCTGGCAGCGGAAGGATGTGCCGACCGGCAGGCCGTTCGACTCGATCCATTTCTTGAGGCCGCGACACGCTTCGGCGCTCCAGCCGCCGCCGCCGACGAGGACGAACGGACGCTGCGCATCTTCGAGGAGCCGGCGAAGCTTTTCGATGTCGGCCGGCGCCGGGGCGGCGCGCACGACGTGGTGACGCGGCACGTCGGCAACCGCTGCATCCGAGAAAAGCGTGTCCTCCGGGAGCGCAAGCACCACGGGACCGGGCCGCCCGGCAACCGCGGTGTGGAATGCACGGCTTACGTACTCCGGGATGCGCTCAACGCGGTCGATCTGCGCCACCCACTTCGCCATCTGGCCGTACATGCGCCGGTAGTCGATTTCCTGGAAGGCTTCGCGCTCGACGAATTCGTTCGGCACCTGGCCGATGAACACCACCATCGGCGTCGAATCCTGGAAGCCCGTGTGTACGCCGATCGCGCCGTTCGTCGCCCCCGGGCCGCGCGTTACGAACAGCACGCCCGGCTCGCCGGTGAGCTTGCCGTAAGCCTCAGCCATGTACGACGCACCGCCTTCCTGGCGGCAGACGATGAAACGGAGCCTATCCTGCAGGTCGTGCAGGCCGTCCAGCACGGGCAAGTAGCTTTCGCCGGGCACGCCGAAGGCAAGCTTTACGCCTTGCGCGACGAGGGCGTCGGCCAGGATCCTGCCGCCGTGCCGGGTCTTCAGGTCGGATTTCATGCGGGCACCTTGTCGAAAGCATGCCGTAGTTCCACACAGCATTCGGCAACCGCGGCGTTCGCCGCGTCCACCACACCGCCCATGAGGACGAAGCCGTGAATCATGTCCGGGTACTCGCGATACGTAACTTCGACACCCGCGCGCGCTAGAAGGTCCGCGTATTGCCGGCCCTCGTCGAGCAAAGGATCGAAGCCCGCGGTGAGGATGAAGGCGCGCGGGAGTCCGGCGTGGCTCTTCGCAAGCGCCGGCGACGCCCGCCAGTCCCCGTAATCGGCGCTGCGCGGAAGATAGTTAGCGCGAAAGCGCTCCATCAAAGTGCGCGTCAGCATGTAGTCGTTGCCGTTGCGCTGGAGCGACTCGGTATGCATGTTCTGATCGGTCGCGGGATAGATGAGGAGCTGAAAGCAAAGCAAAGGACCGCCCCGCATTTTCCACTCATCGCGCGCGTGCACCGCGACCACGGCGGCAAGATTGCCGCCCGCGCTGTCGCCGCCTACGGCGACGCGATCGGCGCCGGACGTTTGCGCGACGAAGCGCGTCGCGGCGATGCAGTCCTCCACCGCTGCCGGGAATGGCGCTTCCGGCGCGAGGCGGTATTCCACCGAGAAGACTTCGCAGCGCGCCCCGTGCGCGAGCTGGCGGCAGAGTGCGTCGTGCGTGTCGACATCGCCGATCGTCCACCCGCCGCCGTGAAAGTAGACGAGCGCCGGCAGCACTTCGTTTTTCTCCGCTGCGCGATAGGCGCGGATCGGTACGCCTTCCGACGTGAGCAGCAGGCGGGTCTGGCACTGCGGCACGCTTTTCGGCGCCACCGCGGCGCAGCGCTCGCGATACAGGCGCCGCGCGACGAACGGCGAGACTTTGTCCAGCGTGGGAAGGCGGGAGCGCGCTGCCGCCTCGAGCAGCGCCTCCACCTGCGGATGCGGCTTCACTTCACCGCAGCGAGCATCTTCTTCAGGCGCTCGACGAAAAAGGGCGCGCATTTCATGATGCGCGTCTCCTGCGTCTCCATGAGCGGCCGCGTCTTCGCCAGGTACGACTGCCAAGCCGGGTCGGCCTGCATGGACGCGCGGCACTTATCGCGCTGATCGAGGCTCTCGTAGGCCCAAAGATGTACCACCATGTTGAGACCACCCACTTCGGTGAAGTAGTAGCCCACCATATGCGGCAGGTGCTTCAGCTGAACTGCCATCCCGGATTCCTGGTAGTGCTTGAGGTATTCCGGCACGGCGCCGATCTTGAGGCGATACATGCGCTCTTCGACGAACATTGCTTTCGATTATAGTGGTCTCGGGATGGACGATATCAACACCCTGCGCCGCATCCTGAAGGAGAGCCGCGTGATCGCCGTGGTGGGACTCTCTGCGGACTGGTATCGGCCGAGCTATTTTGCCGCCAAGTACATGCAGGAGCACGGCTATCGCATCATCCCGGTGAACCCCAAGTATCCGTCGATCCTCGGCGAGACCTGCTACCGGTCGCTGCGCGAGGTCCCCGAGCGGGTCGATATCGTCGACGTGTTCCGCAAGAGCCAAGACGTCATGCCGATCGCCGAGGACGCGATCGCCATCCGCGCCAAGGTGCTTTGGCAGCAGCTAGGCGTCCGTAACGAGGCCGCAGCCGCGAAAGCGCGCGCCGCCGGGCTCGAAGCGGTGCTCGACCGCTGCGTGAAGATCGAGCATGGCCGGCTCTTTGGCGGGTTGAACTGGGTCGGCGTCAATACGAAGGTCATCTCCGCGAAACGCCCCCGCT
The DNA here is from genome assembly GCA_025929745.1 of Burkholderiales bacterium. Taxonomy (GTDB): domain Bacteria; phylum Pseudomonadota; class Gammaproteobacteria; order Burkholderiales; family SG8-39; genus SCGC-AG-212-J23. The sequence continues at coordinate 19,473 of JAICPQ010000003.1, forward strand.
GGCTCGCCTACTGAGGTATGCTTCCCCGCATGGGGAGGTTGGTCCGGATACTCGAGGGGAGGTTCGGTCGTCTGGCGCTGAGCGACCTTGCGCCCGGCGAATCCTGCGCGGCGCAAACCGATCCTGCGGTCGTCATGCAACCCGGCGACGGCGACCTCGTTTTTCTCAATCCCGGGGAAACCTTTAGCGCTCCCGCCGCCACCCGTGTTCTTGCACTGCACGCCGCGACGGGCTGGCTCAGCGCGAGCTTTCCCGCGGTGTTCGGCGGCCACGATGCACGTCCCTTCTCCCAGCCGCGCGAGCCGATCACGCCGCGCATGCGCAGGCTCGCCGACACGCTCGCCGTCGAAGTATTGAACGATCGCTTCGTGTCCGCCGAGCGCCTGGATTTCCTGCTGCAGGAGCTGCTCCTCTCGATCGTCGAGACCTATCTCGCGCGCCGCCATTCCGCGGCGCCGGCGTGGCGCGGCTCGCGCTTCGAGGACGGCCGCATCCGCCGCGCGATTGCGCTCCTGCGCGCACGGCCGAACAAGGATTTCAACATGGACGAGCTCGCGAGCCAGGTCGGCCTGTCGCGCTCGCGCTTCTACGATCTCTTCCATGGATGCACCGGCTTTTCGCCGCGCGCGTATCTCGACATGCTTTGCGTGGAGACGGCGATCTCGCGCCTGTCCACCGGACGCGGCAAGATCGCGGAAGTCTCCGCGGAGCTCGGCTTCTCGGCGCAAAGCAACTTCACGCGCTTTTTCCTGAACCAGGTCGGCGTTCCGCCTTCGGAGTATCGAAGGGCGATCCGCCCCGGAAACGAAGGCGCCGGCGAGCTTTAGGGCGGCAAAGCCCCGATAGAATCGGGGCGTCATGGCTGACCGCAAGTTCGGGATCGAAACACTGTGCCTGCACGCCGGCCAGATTCCCGATGCCGCGACCGGCGCGCGCGCCGCTCCAATCTACCAGACCACTTCCTTCGTGTTCGACTCGGCCGAGCACGCCGCGAGCCTTTTCAACCTGCAGACGTTCGGCAACGTCTACTCGCGGATCTCCAATCCCACGGTCGCGGTGTTCGAGGAGCGCATGGCGGCCATCGAGAACGCGCGCTCGGCGCTCGCCACGGCGACCGGCCAGGCCGCGGAGGCGACGGCCATCCTCACGCTGTGCAGCGGCGGCGACCACATCGTCTCGGCGTCGACGCTCTACGGCGGCACGCACACGCTGTTGCAGGTGAACCTGAAGAAGCTCGGCATCGAGACGACCTTCGTTCATCCGGACGAGCCGCAGAATTTCCGCCGCGCGCTCAAACCCAATACGAAGCTCATCTACGCCGAGACGCTGGGTAACCCGCTCATCAACATCGTCGACATCGAGGCGTTGGCGAAGATCGCGCACGAAGCCGAAATCCCGCTTGTCGTCGACAACACCGTGCCTTCGCCGTACCTCTGCCGGCCGGTGGATTGGGGCGCGGACGTGGTCGTCCATTCCGCCACCAAGTACATCGGCGGCCACGGCACCACGATGGGCGGCGTTATCTGTGAATCCGGCAAGTTCAACTGGGGCAACGGCAAGTTTCCGGAGTTCACGAACCCTTCGCCGGGATACCACGGCGTCATCTTCCACGAGACCTTCGGCGACTTCGGCTACACAATGAAGGCGCGCATGGAGATCATGCGCACGTTCGGCCCGGCGCTCGCGCCGCTCAACGCGTGGCTCCTCCTGCAAGGGCTGGAATCGCTCCCTGTGCGGATGGATCGCCACTGCGAGAACGCGCTCGCCGTGGCGAAGTTCCTTCAGGGCCACAAGCGAGTAGCTTGGGTTAACTATCCCGGCCTTCCGGACAACAAGTACTACGCGCTCGCGCGCAAATACCTGCCGAACGGCGCGTCGGGACTTCTCAACTTCGGCGTGAAGGGTGGCACGCGGGCGGGCGAGCGCTTCATCGAGGCGGCGCAATTCATGAGCCATCTCGCCAACATCGGCGATGCGAAGACGCTGGTGATTCACCCCGCCTCCACCACGCACCGGCAGATGGACGAGGCCGATCAGCTCAAGGCCGGTGTCACGCCCGACATGATCCGCATCTCGGTCGGCATCGAAACCCTAGAGGACATTCTCTGGGACCTGGACCAGGCGCTCGAGGAGGCCGCCAAGGCATGATCAGCTACCAGATCGTCGAGCACGGCAAGCCGCTGCAGAAAGTCGCTTTAGAAACACCCAAGCCGCAAGGCGCCGAGGTGCTCGTGCGCGTCACGCGCGCCGGCGTCTGCCACTCCGACGTCCACATTTGGGACGGGTATTTCGATCTGGGCGGCGGCAAGCGTTTCTATGTGAAAGAGCGCGGCTGCGTACCGCCATTCACCCTGGGCCACGAACCGTTCGGTGTGGTCGAAGCCCTTGGGCCGAAGGCGATAGGCGTGAAAATTGGGCAGAAGCGCATCGTCTATCCCTGGATCGGCTGCGGCAAATGCGCGGTGTGCAAGGCCGGGCAGGACAATTACTGCGTGTCTGGCACGCGCTATCTCGGCGTCAACCGTGCCGGTGCATACTCGACGCACGTTCTCGTGCCCGATTCGAAGTACCTCATCGACGCAAGCGGCGTAGACGAGGGCTTTGCCGCGACGCTCGCCTGCTCTGGACTGACGGCCTACAGCGCGGCGGCCAAGCTCCCGGCGCTGGCGGCGCAGGATCGCATCGCGGTGCTGGGTTGTGGCGGCCTCGGCCTCATCGGCATCTCGATCCTGCGCGCACGCGGGGCGAAGAACATCGTCGCCTGCGATATCGACAACGCGAAGCTCGAGGTCGCGGCCAAGATGGGCGCGAAGGAGACGCTGAACACGCGCGCCGGCGACGCCCCGCCAAAGCTGCAAGGGCTCGCGGCGGCGATCGACTTCGTGGGCAGTCCCGCCACTGCGTCGCTGGGCATCGGCGCGCTGCGCAAAGGCGGCCGCTACGTCATCTGCGGCCTCTATGGCGGCGAACTCGTGCATCCTCTGCCGCCGATTGCGCAGCGCGCGATCGGCATCGTCGGCTCGTACGTGGGAAATCTTCAGGAGCTTAAGGAAGTCGTCGCGCTCGCGAAGAAGCGCAAGATCCGCGCCGCGCCGGTCGAGACGCGCCCTGCGGACGAGGCAAGCCGTGCGCTGGAGGATCTCAAGGCGGGCCGCATCGTAGGCCGGGTGGTGCTCGATTTCGAAGCGACGGCCTAAACTGCGGCGATGACACCGTTCTCCTGGAATAACCCCTATGCCTGGCCGCGCAAGCCGGTGCTCGCGGCCAACGTCGTCGCGACCACCCAGCCGCTCGCCGCGCAGGCCGGTTTGCAGATGCTCGCCGCCGGCGGCAATGCCGTCGATGCGATTCTCGCCACGGCAATTACGCTGACTCTGGTGGAGCCGGTTTCCAACGGCATCGGCTCCGATGCATACGCCATCATTTGGGACGGCAGCCGACTGCACGGCCTGAACGCGTCCGGGCGTTCGCCCGCGGGGTGGACACCCGACTTCGTCGCCGTGTGGAAAACGATGCCGCAGCGCGGCTGGCACAGCGTCAGCGTCCCGGGTTGCGTATCGGCGTGGGTCGAGATGCACAAGCGTTGGGGCAAGCTGCCGTTCGAGAAGCTCTTCGAGCGCGCGATCCGATACGGGCGCGAGGGTTTCCTCGTGTCGCCGACGATCGCCATGCAATGGGATAAGCAGGTGCCGGAGCTGAAGTCCCAGCCCGGGTTCGCTGACGCGTTCCTGCCGGACGGTCACCCTCCCAAACCGGGGCAGCGCTTCCGCTTCCCGGCGCACGCCGCGGTGCTGGAACAGATCGCCACGACGAAGGGCGAAGCCTTCTATCGTGGCGGGCTCGCGGAGAAGGTTGAGGCGCATGCCAAGCAGCACGGTAGCGCGATGCGCGCCACCGACTTCGCCGCGCACAAGTCCGATTGGGTCGAGCCGCTCGCGATGGATTACCGCGGCTATACGCTGCACGAGATTCCGCCGAACGGCCAGGGCATCGTCGCCCTCATGGCGCTCGGCATGCTAGAGCATTTCGACCTGCGCTCGCATGCGGTGGATGGCGTGGACAGCGTGCACTTGCAGATTGAGGCGATCAAGCTCGCCTTCGCTGACGCATGGCGCTATGTCGCGGACATCGACTACATGAAGGAGGTGCGTCCCTCCGGGCTCATCGATCGCGAGTACCTCAAGGAGCGCGCGAAGCTCATTGATCCCAAGCGCGCGCAAGAGTTCGGCGCGGGCAAGCCGCCGCAGGGCGGCACGGTCTATCTGACGGCGGCCGACGCCAACGGCATGATGGTTTCCTTCATTCAGTCGAATTACATGGGCTTCGGCTCCGGCGTCGTCGTCGAGGGAATCTCGCTGCAAAACCGCGCCGCGACCTTCGTGCTGCAGAAGGGACATCCCAATCAGGCGGCGGCATCCAAGCGCCCTTATCAGACGATCATTCCGGGATTCGTCACGCAAAACGGCAAGCCCGTTATGAGCTTGGGCGTCATGGGGGGAACCATGCAGCCGCAGGGACACGCGCAAGTCATGGTGCGCATCGCCGATTACGGACAGAACCCGCAAGCCGCGTGCGACGGCCCGCGCTTCCGTTTCGTGCAGGGCATGGACGTGAGCGTGGAAGAAGGCCGTTTTGCGCCCGCCACTCTCGAAGGCCTGCAGCGCCGCGGCCACCGCATCGTCAACGTCGACGATTACAACCAGTTCGGCTCCGCGCAGCTCCTCTGGAAGCTCGACGGCGGCTACTTCTCCGCGAGCGATCCGCGCAGGGATGGCCAAGCGGTCGGCTTCTGATGCTGAAAATCTGGGGCCGCTCCAACTCGGTGAACGTCAAGAAGGTGCTGTGGGCTGCCGAGGAGCTCGGCTTGAAGTACGAGCGCATCGACGCCGGGATGGAGCACGGCGTGGTGCAAACGCCTGAGTACAAGAGGATGAATCCGATGTCGCTCGTGCCGACGATTGAGGACGATGGATTCGTCCTGTGGGAATCGCACGCGATCGTGCGCTATCTCGCCGCCAAGCACGGAGCGGGCACGTTGTGGCCGGCGGAGGTGAGGCAGCGCGCGGATTCGGACCGTTGGATGGACTGGGCCCATACCTTCGCGCGAGAGTTTCAGCGCCCGGTGTTCTGGGCGCTGGCGCGCACGCCGCCCGAGAAGCGCGACATGAACGCGGTGAGAGAGGCCGCGAAGAAGTGCGGCGAGCTGCTGGCGGTCCCCGATCAGGCGCTCGCGCGCCGCTCGTTCCTGGGCGGCGACAGTTTGAGCATCGGCGACATTCCGCTCGGCTGCCACGTGCAGCTCTGGATGCGCCTGCCGATCGAGCGTCCGGCGCACGCGAACCTCACGCGTTGGTTCGAGCGCCTGGCCACGCGAGCGCCGTTCACGAAGATCGTCGATATCCCGATTTCGTGACGAAGGCCTCGCGGCGCGAGGCATCGCGCGAAAGTCCTTTCACACGGGCGTAGAAGGCCTCCAGGCTGCCGCTCTCGGCGAGCAGGTTTTCGAACGCCGGTACGAGCTCGGTGTACAAGGCGACGGAAAGAAGGAGCGCGTTATTCGGCTCCTCGGGTAACCCCGGGTAGTTCATGCGCAGGCGCGCCCACTCACCGCGCTTTTGCTCGAGCATCGCCTCGTCTGAGAGATCCATGCGGTAGATCAGCGCCAGGCGCTCCCGCGTCTGGCTGACGCGCTCGGCGAACTCGCGCTTGCGCGTTTGCCCGGCGCGGAACGCATCGAGCTCCGCACCGCGGCGCTCGTGCTCGAGCCATCGGCGCACGCCCTCTTCCTCCACCGCGACGGCGAACGACTCGTTGAAAGTGGTATCGCCGCGCACGTAAACGAGCTGGTGCGCGAGCTCGTGGAACACGAGCCGTGCGAGCTCGGTATCGGGCACGCGAATGAAGGTCGAGAGCAGCGGATCGTCGAACCAGCCGAGCGTGGAATACGCGCGCACGCCGCCCACGTAAACGTCGTAGCCCTCCTCGCGCAGCTTGTCGGCATGGCCGCGCGCGTCGGACTCGGCGTAGAACCCGCGATAACTCACGCACCCCGTGAACGGAAAGCATTCCTTCTTCGGCTCCACTGAGAAGCGCGGCGCGGCGAATACGTTCCAGACGACGTACGGCCGGTTCAATTCGGCATAGCTGAGATAGCTGTTGTTGTCGGGCAGCTTGAGGTGCTCGGTGGCGAATGCGCGGATGCGGCGTGCAAGGTCGAGGCGCTCGCGAAGCTCTGGCGCGGTACCCGGGTCGGCGAGCACGTCGGACACCGGACGCGCGCTCGCCATGACCTTGAGGTGGCCGCCGATGGCCTGGGTGTAATAGGCGAGCGACTGGCAGCCCGCGGCAAGGGCGATAAGGACTACGGCGCCGACCCAGAAGAGCTTCATGCGAACGCGCCCCGCGCGAGGAAACGCGCGACCAAAGCGCTGACGCTGTGCGACACGATCAGCATGCTATGGCCCTGGCGCACGAGCGCGCGGTCGGCCATTCCGTCGACCGTCGTTTCTTCGACGCGCACAACGCCGTCATTCGGACCGGGCAGCGCGCCGAACAACCGGCCGAGTCCCACCGGGCGCGTTCCTGCCACCACGCCGAGCGGCGCGCCGCGCTGCCAGCGCGCCTCGCGCTCTGCCCACAGCGAGCAGCAGGCGCCCATCATCCAGCGCCCGACCGCGCCGCGGCCGAAGCGACGGCCGGCGAAGCACCCGCGCACCGGGGCGCCGAGCAGCACCACCGCGTCGGCGCGCACTTCCGGATGCCGCGCCAGCATGTCGTAGATGAGCACGCCGCCCAGGCTGTGACCGATCAGCCTGGCGCCGTCGCCTGCGAAGCGCGCGAGCGCTTCAATGTTGCGCTCATGGCAATCGCGTCCGCGGTACGTAAACACGCGCGGCTCGTAGGCGCGCAGCGCTCGCCCGAGAAAAGCCATCGCGGCCGCAGGCATCCAGAGGCCCGGCACCAATACGACCTGGCGCGTCATTCACGCTGACCTTCGCGCGCGAAGATGGCGCTTGCGCGCACGATGCGTGCGCCGTTCGCGACGAGATAGCAGTTGGCGAAAGCGAGCCGGCTTCCCACGCGCTGGATCTCGACTTGCGATTCCACCCAGTCGCCGGCACGGCAGGCACCGGCGTAATCCACCGCGAGATGCGCGGTTACGAAGCCCCCACGGTCGCCGGTCTTGGCGAGCATGGCGTAGCCGAGCGCCAGATCGGCAAGGGTGGCGAGCACGCCGCCGTGGCACTTCCCTCGCGAGTTGGTGTGCTTTTCCTCAAGCTGAAGGCCGATCGACACCGTCTCGCCGTCGCGGCGCTCGTACAGCGGCCCCACCAGGGTGTTGAACGGGCTGAGCTTCTCCATCCTGCGAAAACCTTCAGGAATGTGGGACATCGCGCGCGATTGTAGCGGTGGCCATGAGTCGCAGGCCGGCGATGAGCGCCGGTACGCCGAATAACGCGTACGTAAGCGCGTAGGACGACGTGGCATACAGCACGGCGTGGAAAAGCGGCGGCGTGATCACCACGCCGAGGAATGTAAAAAATGCCGATCCGCCGGTCGCGTCGCTTACGCGCCCTGGCGGCGCGCGGCGCGCGATCTCCGCGAGAAAAACGCCGTTCCATCCGACCGCCGTCGCGCCGTACACCATCGCGTACGCGAAAAGCGCCCACAGCGGCCAGCTCGGCGCGGCCGCGAGCGCGCAAATCGCGGTCGTTCCCATGCCGATGCCGAGAAGTCCGAGCGTCGCCCGGCGGCTTGCGAAGCGATCGGCGAAAACGCCCCATGCGATGCGCGCCAGCACGCTTGTCACCTGCGACGCGGCCATGACCGCTCCGGCGAGCACGAGCGAAAGCGCGAAGCTCTCCACGAGGAAAGTGACGAGATACGCGAGCAGCGTGATCTGCATGCCGCCATAGATCAGCGACACCACGGAAAGCTCCAGCAGCGTGCGGTCGCGCATGATGAGCGTGACCGGGGCAAATGCAGAACGCAATGAGACCGGCATCGCCGCATTGCGCTCGGCGTCGAAGCGGGCGCGAACGGGTACAAGCAGCGCCGCACATAGCGCGCACGCCATGCCAATGACGAGGGCTGCACCCTGCCAGCCGAAGCCGAGCACGAGAACTGGAACCGCCACGCCGGCGATCGCCGTACCGAGCGGGACGCCGGTCTGTTTGATCGAAAAAGTAAGCGCCAACATGTGGGGCGGCGCGGCCCGTACAAGAATGGCGGAGCTGGCCGGTGTCGCGGGCCCGTAGCCGAGCCCGAGAAGGAACGCGGCGCAGAGCACGGCCGGAAGCGCGCCCGTAGCGCCGATCGCGAGCGCAACGAAGCACAGTCCAAGCCCCGCCTGCGAGACGAGAATCGGACCAAAGCGGCCCACCCAGCCGCCGGCCGTCACCGTGCCGATCATCGAGCCGACGTAAACCAGCATCACGAAGTAGCCCACCGCGGCGGGCGCTACGCCAAGCGCCGGCGCCGCGACCGGCGCCATCACCGGCGCGCAGTACACCGCGGTGGAGACGAGGGTCTGAATCGCCAGCGTCGCGGCGACCGGAAGGACGACCTTCAGCTCTTTCGGCCCGCGCTCTCGAGCAGCGCTTGCGCGCGATAAGCGACGGGGTAATCCACCATCTGGCCGTCGACCTGCACCGCGGCTTCGCCGCGCGCCTCCGCCTCCGTGAACGCGCGCACGATGCGCTCGGCCTGGGCAAGCTCGGCGTCGCTCGGCGCATACGCCGCGTTGACCGGTTCGATCTGGTCGGGGTGCACGCACAAGCGGCCCTGGAACCCGCCACGGCGGCTGCGCTCGAGCGCACGCGCGAACCCGGCGGGCTCCTTGAAGTGGAACCAGGGACTGTCGATCGGCCCTTCGAGGCCGGCGGCGCGAGAGGCGAGCACGACGCGGGCACGCGCTTCGGCAAGCTCCGGCTCATCGAGCGAGACGGCGAGATTCAGCTCGTGCGCGTAATCCGCCGCCCCGAACGCAACGCGCTTGACCCGCCACGGCCCTTTGTATGGGCGCAGGCTCCGCGCCTGCAGCACCCGGTCGATGCGATGCAGGCCGGCCGCGGTCTCGATCTGCGGCATGAGGTCGATCGAACCTTCGGGCATGCCGCGTTCGCGCTCCAGATTCCACATCAGCCAATCGATTGCGTGCAGGTCGGCGGCGCTCTCGACCTTCGGAAGGACGACGCCATCCACGCCCCGATGCAGAGTTTCCGCCAGGTCCCCGTAGCAAAACTGCGTGGCGGGGGCATTCACGCGCACATAACCGCGGGCGCGGCGCGGACGCTCGAGCGCCGCGGCCGCTTGCTTGCGCGTCGCAGCCTTTTCGGCGATTGCGACCGAGTCCTCGAGGTCGACGATGACGACGTCGGCCGCGAGCGTGAGCGCCTTTTCGACGCGCCGCGCCACATTGCCCGGCGCGAAGAGAAACGAGCGGTTCATCGAAGGAGCGCCCTCTCATTCCATTGCGGGTAGGGCAGGAGCGGGTCGCCCGCGTCGAGGCGGCCCTTGCGGATCTGCACCAGCGTCGGCGTGGCGCCGATCTGCGCGCCGTTTTGCGGCGAGACCTTGTAGGTGCCGAGCGGCGTTGGAACTTCGAGCTGCGCCAGCGCCCCGCGCAGCTTCTCCTGATCGAGCGTGCCCACCTGGCGCACCGCCGCGCCGAGGACCACGCCCGCGGTATAACCCTGGGCCGCGACGAGGCCGGCCGGAACGGTCCACTTGGCAGCGAAGGCCTTGGCAAAGGCACCCGCGCTCTTGCCGACGCGCGCGTCGAAGTCGACTGCGCCGAGGCTCCATTCCGCGTCCTGACCGAGCAGCGCGATGTAGCGCGGATGCGCTGCCGCGCGCGCGAAGAAAAGCGCGGGCGCATAACTCATTCGCTTGAAGGTCTTCACCATCTCGGCGGCCTCGCGCACGTCGCCGAAGGCCACCCAGCCCTCGGCGCCGCTCGCGCGCGCTTTCGCGACCTGAGCGCCAAAGTCCAGCGTGCCCGGTCGGTACACCTCCACCTCGACGCTGAAGTCCTTTCCCGCCGCCCGCTGAGCGGCCTGCGCCATCTCGTGCGAGGCCACGTCGTCGCGTGCCACGACGAAAAGCCTGCGGTAGCCGGCTTCGGCCGCCACCGGAAGGACGACCGGGCCATACGCGGAATACGGAATTGCGGTCTGAAACACATAGCGCGGCGCGCGCCCGTGAATCACCGCCGCCGGTCCGGCGCCATTCACCATGACGCGGCGCGCGCGCTCGGCTTCAGCGGCGGCGACGAGTGTCGCTGCCGAGCCATAAGGACCAATCAGAAGGTCGGCCTTCTCGCGAATAAGTCGCGCGTACAGAGGCCCGGCATTCACGGCCTGCGAAGCATCGTCGAGCACGCGCAACTCCAGCGCGCGACCCAAAAGTCCGCCGGCCGCGTTCACTTCGTCCCGCCAGAGCTCGATGCCTTTCGCGTAATCGGCCGCCCCGGCGGCCTGCGCGCCCGTCTGCGAAATCACCGCACCCACCACGATGGGCGGTGATTGCGCGAAGGCGACGCCGAGCCCGGCTAGCCAAAGCAGTAGAAGCCGAATAGTGTTCAAAGATGACTCTGCAACAGCGTTTCGGAGACATTGTAGGCGCGGCGAACGTGCTTACGGCCCTCGAGGACACGAAACCGTACTTCACCGACTGGCGGCGACAATACTTCGCGCCCGCGGAATGCGTCGTGCGCCCCGCGAGCACCGCCGAGGTAAGCCGGGTCGTAGAGTTGTGCGCGCGGGAAGGTGTCGCCCTCGTTCCGCAGGGCGGGAACACGGGCCTCGTCGGCGGGTCGGTACCGAGCGGCAGCGGCCGCGAGGTGGTGCTGGCGCTCGCCCGCATGAACCGTATTCGCGCACTCGACGCTCTGAACGATACGGTCACCACGGAGGCCGGCTGCGTTCTGGCGGCCGTGCAGCGCGCTGCCGATGATGCCGGGCGACTGTTCCCGCTTTCGCTCGCTGCCGAGGGCAGCTGCCAGATCGGCGGCAATCTCTCCACGAACGCGGGCGGCGTGAACGTGCTGCGTTACGGCAATGCGCGCGAGCAGGTGCTGGGGCTGGAGGTGGTGCTGCCCGATGGGCGCGTATGGGAGGGACTGCGTAGCCTGCGCAAGGACAACACGGGCTACGATCTCAAGCAGGTCTTCCTCGGCGCCGAGGGCACCCTCGGCATCATTACCGCGGCGGTGCTTCGCCTGTACCCCAAGCCAACCGCGAGCGCTACGGCATGGATCGCGCTGGAGAGCCCACAGGGCGCTGTCGAGCTCCTCGCCTGGCTGCGCCAGCGCATCGGCGAGCGCATTTCCGCGTTTGAGCTGGTCTCGCGCACCTGCCTCGAGGCCGTTTTGCGTCATGTGCGCGAGCTGCGCGACCCCCTTCCCACTCGGCATGCTTGGTACGTCCTCGCGCAGTTCGACGACAGCGGGACGAGCGCCGAGCTCGAGGAGCGGCTCGCGCCCGTGCTCGCCAAGCACGACGCGGTGCTCGCGCAGAGCGGGGAGCAGGCGCGCA